>JACPTA010000139.1 GCA_016193005.1 Nitrososphaerota archaeon
AGATTGATGCGTGTTCAGTCTCTCGGGTTCAATTTTTTATTTTTAAGTTAATTAACTCTCCCCGCCTCCCTAGAATTGCCTTTTTGGGGAATCCGTCAGATTATAGCTTCCAAAAGATGAGACAATTGAATCAAAAAACAATCGAAGGTGCAACCTACCACGGGACAACGACAGTCGGAATGGTATGCTCAGACGGCGTTGTCTTGGCCACCGACACCAGGGTCTCGGCTGGGAGTTTCATCGCGCACAAGCGAGGCAAGAAACTCTTGCAGGTAAGCGATAACCTCGCCATGACGATCTCTGGAGGAGTGGCGGACGCTCAGAACGTCGTCGATACACTCAAGTATCATTCCAACCTCTACAGAATTGAGAAGGGAGCCCTGATGCCGGTCAGGTCAGCCGCGAGGCTGGTCTCCAATTTGCTCTTCTCATCCCGACTCTACCCATTCATAGCGATAGTCCTCGTCGGAGGCTACGACGAGGAGGGCGGCTCGATCTACAACATAGATCTCTTCGGTTCCGTGGTGAAGGAGAGCGTGACCGCGACTGGCAGCGGCTCGCCAGTAGCTTTCGGAGTGCTCGAGGAGGGTTACAAGGACGGCATCACCGTCTCCAAGGGTGTCCCGCTCGCGGCGAACGCAGTCATATCAGCGATGAGGCGGAATATGGCCACAGGCGATCACTTCGACATCGCCGTCATCGACAAGAAAGGATTCAGGGAGATAGGTGAGCAGGAGAAGGAGAGGCTCTTCTCCCAGTTCGCAGGTCGCAGTTAAGGTTTGGCACAGAAGGCGAATCACGCCGGACTGATGGGTACGATTCTGAACAGTATACCAGCGGAGGCTCAGATCACCCGGGTTGAGTACGAGGGGCCGAGAATAGCGCTCTACACAAGGAGTCCGAAGTACCTGCAGCGCAACAACTACATCATCTCCGAGATAGTGAACACCGTGAAGAAGAGGGTCGTCACGAGGACAGAAAAGTCAATCCGGAAGGATGAGCAGGACGCAAAGGCGATCCTCGAGAAGATTCTGCCCTCGGAAGCGGCCATCACCAACTACTTCTTCGACGACGCCATCGGCGAGATTACCATAGAGGCGACGAACCCAATAGTGATCTCCCAGGAGAACGGCTACGACCTCGCCGATGCGATGGAGCAGACGGGGTGGAAGATAAGGGCAAGGAAGGCGCCCAACACCCCCTCGAGCGCAATCCAGACCGTCTACTTCGCGTTGAAGTCAGGGAGCGAAGAGAGGGAAAGATTCTACAGAGAGCTGGGAGAGAACATCTTCAGACCCAGGCTTGCCACGGCCGAGCAGGTCACGCTGAAGACCCTCGGCTCCTTCCAGGAAGTCGGGAGGTCGTCGATGCTTGTCGAGACGTCCGAGAGCAAGGTGCTCCTTGACAGCGGGATTCATCCTGGAGCCAGGAACGCCTGGGACGCCTACCCGAGGCTCGACTGGGCCGATGTCTCTCTGGATGAGATAGATGCCGTGATAATAAGCCACTCCCACCTCGACCACATGGGATTCCTCCCGGCCCTCTTCAAGTTCGGGTACAACGGCCCCGTCTACTGCACGGAGCCAACCCTTCCGCTGATGACCCTTCTCCAGACGGACTACGTCAAGATCGCTCAGATCGAGGGGGGGAGGGTGCTATATGACCAGAAGGACATCAGGGACGTCATCCAGCACGCGATAACGCTCCCCTACGGGACTGTCACCGACGTCTCCCCAGACATCAAGCTCGTCTTCAACAACGCCGGCCACATCCTCGGGTCGGCTACTGTGCATCTCCACATCGGCGAGGGCGTGCACAACATAGTCTACACGGGAGACTACAAGTACGGCAGGACACAGCTCTTCGACTCCGCCACATGGAGCTACCCGAGGGTGGAGACGCTCATCACCGAGAGCACCTACGGCGCGAAGGAGGACATCATGCCTCAGAGAGAAGAGGTGGAGATGAACTTCGTCAACGCGATCAACCAGACCCTGAAGGAGGGAGGCAAGGTGCTGATACCGATTCCGGCCGTGGGGAGGGCCCAGGAGATAATACTCGTGATCGACCAATACATGAGGAACAAGCTGCTCGTCGAGGCGCCGGTCTTCCTCGAGGGGATGATCTCCGAGGCGACGGCGATTCACGTTTCGTACGCAGATTACCTCTCCCGAGAGCTGAGGGGGAAGATGCTCGAGCAGGGGATAAACCCGTTCGTCTCCGAGTACTTCACTTCCATAGAGCACCCCTCGAACAGAGACGAAGCGCTGAGAGAAGGGCCAGCCATAATCATGGCGACCTCGGGCATGCTCGAGGGGGGCCCAGTGCTTCAGTACTTCGATGAGGTAGCCCCCAAGGAGAAGAACAAGATCCTCTTCGTCTCCTACCAAGTGCAGGGGACGCTCGGGAGGCGGGTGCTTGACGGTTCCAAGCAGGCCAACCTGATGTCGGACAGCGGGAAGATCAAGATCGTTGACGTCGGCTGCAGGGTGGAGAAGATAGAAGGCTTCAGCGGTCACAGCGACTACAACCAGATCATCCGCTTCGTCGGAAAGCTGAGGCCAAAGCTTCAGCAGGTGATAGTCAACCACGGCGAGAAGAGGAAGGTCGAGAACCTCGCCTACATGCTACAGAGAATCTACAGAGTTCCCACGATGAAGCCAGCAGTCCAGGAAGCTATCCGTCTCTACTGAGAGAGCGACCCTCTCCAGATCCTCACGCCGGGCGGAGTGATAACTATCCTCTCCTCCCCGAGCCTCGCTATGTCCCCTCCTATCGAAGTCGCAAACTCGTAGAGCTGCTCGACCGCCACCTTCAACTCGTCGACGTTCTTCTGCGCGAGTGGGGTGACTCTAAGAATGATTATCATCCTCTCGGCGACGTCCTTCTGAATCCGCGCAATCTCATCGCCACTCCTCAGTTGGAGGGCCTTTACCATTATCTCTCCCTCCCTTCCCCGAACGCCCTCTTCTTCTGCTAGACCAGAAGACAAGACTTGCCTATCACCACTCAAAGGCAGTTCCCCCTTTTAAAGATAGATAATTAGTCGTTGAGGAAGAGGCGTCTGAATTCTAAATCTGTTTGTAGAGGGTCCAGTACCTGTCCCCAACGTGATGCAGGTTCTTGACGCACACTCCCTTTCCCATCGCGGGCATCTCCCCGCTCCTTATGAGAGTCCGCCCAACCGCCACCCCCCTCCCCTTTGACTCCTTGATAACGACAAGCCTTGAAGCGTCCCCCCAATCATCGTAGGAGACGACCCCCGGCCTCATCACATCAGCCCCGTTAATGATGAACTTCACCGCTCCATCGTCGATTCTCACCGCGGGGAGGAGGCCGACGAGTGGCTGGCATCCAATGAAAGGGACGATACCATCGTCTTTGCCGGCGAATACGAATTTCTTGTCCACGATTACGAACGTGGCTCCCTCCTCGGGCTCGAAATTCTCGACTTGCGCAGACTTTGAAAGCTCGAGGTTGATGGACAGGGAAGTTTGGATCTTCTCAATCGTCTCCCTCGAATCGTGCTTCGAGGAGATCCACTTTTTCAAACTCGGCCACTCATCCCATCACTTTAATAAAGCCGTTCTGGAACGCTCGATTAGAAGCGAGGCAAGAAATGTCCGTCGACATGGCGATCAAGGTTCTCGACCAGAGCCTCGGGAAGATCGTCCTCATCAAGCTCAAGGGCGGGAAAGTCATCAGGGGCTCTCTCCAAGGATTCGACCAGCACATGAACCTCTCGCTCGACACCGCCGAGGAGGTATCGGAAGACGGCAAGTCCAACGCCCTGGGAACTCTGATTGTGAGGGGAGATAACATCATAATGATATCTCCGCCCCCCAGCTAGACCCTCAAAGTTAAAATCATCTTCAACACGAAAGGAGGGACTGCAATAATTGGTAGACCCGGTCGGACTGGTTTCTGGCGCCGCTGTGGGCGTTGTCGCTGGTTTGCTCGGTTCATATTACGCGTTTTACTCCGGCTCGAGAAGGCGCGTCAAGGTGCTGGCAAGGGACGAGTCGGGAGTCCTCCGCACCAAGACGGTTGCCCCCGATGAGCTTGAGCGTTCAAGACGAGAGATGAAGACCATTCTTCTCGAGAGAGACCTCCTCTCCTCTGCCCTGACCAGGATTTATGAAGCGGAGACCGATGGGAAGATCACCCGAGAGGAGCGGGAAGGGATAGCAAGGAGGTACAGCGACCAGATCAGAGAGCTCGAAGTGAAGCTCCGTGACAAGGAGCTCATCGTCGAGGTGGGCGAGCTGGAGAACCTGAGGGACGAACTGGTCTCACTCTTCAGCGAGAAGGTCCAGAACCTTGAGGCGAGGCTCGAGGAGGCGAAGGAGAGGCTGCGGCCTACTCGGCCGGACGTGAAAGATGAGGTGATCAAGAAACAGGTGGCTGTCGCCGGCCCTTCAGAAGACCTCGAGAAAGCCATCGAGAGAAAGGCACCCAGGAGGGACGAGTCGGCGGGGGAGAGGAGAGCGAGGGAGCTGAAGGACGAAGTGATGGAGGCCCTTGCGAAGCTCGAGCAGATCGACGTCAAGAAAGAGAATGAAGAGGCTTGAGCGAGCTCAGGGAGAAAGCAATTGCCAAGATTGCCAGAGAGATAGCCAGGGAAATAAGGAGTGGGATGACTCTTGGTCTCGGAAGCGGCTCAACTGTAGCGAGCATTCTCCACGAACTCGCCAGTTTCTTGAGAATCGAGAGAATCAAGGTAGGGTCAGTCCCGACTTCCTTGCAGATTCAGGGCGTCGCAGAGAGGGAGGGCCTGAGCATCTCTGCTTATCGGGGTACCGTCGACCTCGTGATTGATGGTGCAGACCAGGTCGACAGTGACCTGAACCTCATAAAGGGAGGAGGAGGGGCGCTTCTCAAAGAGAAGATCCTAATGAGCAGTGCGAGCAAGAGCATAATCGTCGCAGACAAGGAGAAATTCTCACCAAGGCTTGGGATGAGAGGTGTAAGGGTTCCAGTGGAGGTGACCCCATTCGCGAAGGAGGCCGTGAAGAAGAGACTCGCGCAGCTTGGAGGAGATCCTCTGGTGAGAATGCTCCCGAAGGGCTATCCATACTTCACGGAGAACGGAAACATAATCCTGGACACGGCGTTTTCCCCGATAGACGACCCGAGGAAACTCGAGGCCACGATCGACTCCGTCCCAGGAGTAGTCGAGTCAGGCATATTCACAATCAAGCCACTCACCGTCTACAAGATATTAGCGGATGGAAAGTCCATCCGACTGACGGCCTAGCTTGGAACCGTCATCGAGCCTGTGCTCCGTCCGGTCACGCCTAGAAGAGAAGTTCATCGGGTCAATGAACGAGCAGGAGGGATGGGGAGCCCCGTGGCATCGTCGATTGTGATTGAATGGCAGTGCCCATCTCCTGCGTGACCCTATTGCTCTGCTGATCCATGAAATCTTGTACGAGTTTTCCAAGTCGCGTAATACATGCCTGCAAGCACATCGTGTCCCGAGGTGTGCCCCATCCCAAGTAAGGACATTGCTGAACAATCGGCGTCCGTTTTACTCGCAAGAGAGTTGAGCATTGATAGAAGAGGGCGAGGATAGTAGCCGTCGAGAGCATCGGCCAACACCGTCCTGGCGAAGGCATTCCTGTATCGGGCAACCAGCCTTCTCAACGCCGAAGCATCTTCTCCGAACAGGTCCATAATCGAAATCATTCCGAGGATGAAATCGTCGCCTGAGGGGGTCAGTCCGAATCCTCTGCCCAGAAGCTTCGAAGCCACGCTTATCACGCCATTCTCGTTCAGGGACCTTATCTGATCCCTGAGCACAACGGCTTCCAACCAGGATGTCGGGGGTGCAATTTCTTCACCCAAGACTGAAAGCAGCGCGTTCATTGTGCTTCTCTCTTTCTCGCGGAGGTGACTGCGGAGAATTCGTTCCACGAATGCGAAGTCGGCACCACCATGAATGTGCAATTTCAAATCTACCGGATTTGCGATGATTACCGAGAAACGACTCGAGGTCAGATTGTCTCCATCAATGAACGCTTCTTCGATTCTCTCAAGCGCATCGACGTCCAGGATGATTGATGATGGAGTAAGAATTCCGTCCCGGTTGAGTAATGTGACTACCCGCGACCCGAAATCGAGATTGATCGCTCTTCTGGAATAGTGAAGAAGCGTTCCAGCCCCCGAAGCCGAAGCTCTTGGTCCAGATCGTAACGCATTCAGCTGAACCGTCATAGCCCGTATTCTCTCGCGAACTCTCTGACCGCGTCCTGGAATGCGTTCATGGGGGGATACGAGACCCCTGCCCCTATCTGCCCGATGCCAGCCTTCTTGTGAGCAATCCCCGTATTGATTGACGGGAGTATCCCTGTTTCATTGACCTTGACCACGTCTATTCCAGTCGGAGTGCCCTCGAACTCGAGAGAAGGGATCACGAAGTCTCTGCTCGTCCCACAGGTGATCCTGTAGCAATCCTCCGTGATTCGAGCAGCGCCTGCTGAATTCCCGCCGACGAACCTGGTGACGGCTGGAGCGGCTGCCGAAGCCATCCCACCTAGTCCCATCGTTTCCATAATGGCGCTGTCACCGAAGTCTCTCGATGCATCGTTCTGGTTGAAGCCCATGAAGTAGAGCCCTTTCGGAATCTCGGCCTCACCCTCGAACCACATTCCCTTCAACCCGCTCACCTGTATTCCGAACTTGACGCCGTTCCTGGTCATCCTCGTTACTATGGTGCTGTGCCGTATCCCGTCTGCCGGGTCGGCGAGCGCCTTCATTGCGGGCATCGAGAGGTTTAGGAAGAACTGCTCTCGCTCAGCGATAAACCTGAACACCTCCTTCCCGTTTTCCAGCTCCTGCAACTGCTCAGCGACTCGCGCCAGAAAGAGCAAGGAGGAAGCCTTGAAACGCTGATGGAGCTCGTCGCCCATCTGCACCCCCTCGGCTGCTATTCCCTTGAGGTCAATAGGCTTCTTTGACACTGCTTCCCTCAGCGTTGGACCTAGCACCTCGTTCATCCATCGAAGTCTGTCGATGACATCCTTTCCTGTCGCACCGAACCTCAGGATTTTTCCTCTTCCCTCATGAAGGTTGCAGAAAGTCTTGTTGCCGAAGACTGGGTTATGGACGACGGCGACATACATGTTCGGCGTGATGACCCCCGCCATCGGACCGACAGATTGCATTTCATGACACGGCCTGAACTCGATATCGCCCTTCCTCGCCAGCCTGTCGGCCGCCCCCTCGTCATCAGCCGCGCCCTCAAGGATCAGTCCCCCTTGGACGGCCGCCTTCATCGGTTCGATCATCTGCTCGTACGCTATCGGCGGACCTGCATGGAGCACGATATTGTCCTTCATCCCTGGGATGGCCTTCCTTGCGCTACCGAAATCAACCAGAAGGGCTTTGCCGCTGTTCATTATCTCGACCGCCTTCTTGTTCGCCCGTTCCATCTCCTCGGGTAAA
Organism: Nitrososphaerota archaeon; assembly: GCA_016193005.1. Classification (GTDB taxonomy): domain Archaea; phylum Thermoproteota; class Nitrososphaeria; order Nitrososphaerales; family Gagatemarchaeaceae; genus JACPTA01. Next base: position 7,447 of record JACPTA010000139.1, read on the forward strand.
TCTGCCAACTGCATCAGCGCCTCAGTTTCTTCAGGATAGAAGAGATATCCTCTGGTCTTCGGGGCGGCGGCGACCACTCCATGCGAACAACCTCAATCTCCTGCCCCACCATGAATCTTACGAACCATTCGGTCCCGATATTGAACACCTTGAGCTTCCTCTCCGGGGTCATCGGTCTCCCCTCATCAATTCCGCAGAATAGGTCGCTGCCTTCGCCGCAGAGCTGAAGACGTTCGCTCCCATCCTCCTCAGCTTCCTTTCCACGTCGGCATAATTCTGAAAGTCCCTGTCGGTTCCGCATATTGACGCAACCAAAGCAGGTCCGGAAGAAATTCCATCCAACCCCTCGAGGGGATTCTCCGCCGAACCGTACCCGAGAATGATGTCGAACAGGAGCACCCTGACGTCGTCTCTATCGCTCTCCTTGACGAGCATCGAATTGCGCGACCTGGGGTCGATCATGGGGTGCGGTCTTCCGACCACGTACTCTTCCGCACCGGCATCGATGCATAAGCTCTTCCCCCCAAAGTTGTCGTACAGCTCGTATTCACTGCTCAGAGGCGCGTTGGAATAGACCGGGACCCCCATCTTGAAGAGTATCGCTTGGGCCTGATAGCAAAGGCTACCGCCCACGAAGTAGCCCTTCAGCAACTTCCTCACGCTACCGATGACGCTGGAAGGATGACCAGCGCTATCCTCTGCCGGCGGCTTCCTTCCCATTGAGCCAAGCGCATGCTCCACTACGTCGTCTATCATGCCCGTAACGTACGTTTTCCCGATAGCATATCTCTCATTGCTCCCCAATGACACAAAGGCCGAAGGTCTGTCCTTGATCATTTCGATGATCTTCTCACGCACTGACGAATCGGGCTTCTTGCAAACAATCATCAGCATCGAAGACTTTTGGTTCAGGAACGCGATCGTCTGCTTGGTCATGATTCCCTGAACCTCCTTCGTCATGTCGTTGCTTCCGACATCAATCGCATAGGAGACACCCAGTCCTGCCCGGTCCAGTTGGACTGTTAGTTCCTGGATGCCAGTGCCTGACGATCCGACCACGGCTACATCGCTCCCTCCCTTCAGTGCATTCGAAAACCCCAGTCCCTTTCCATTGATTATTGCAGTCCCGGAATCGGGGCCCATTACCAGCAGTCCCTTTTCTCTCCCCAGGTGCTTGAGTTCGAGCTCATCGTCGACAGGGACGTTGCTGCTGAAGATGTGGAGGTTCAGACCGAAGCCGAGGGCCTTCATGCCTACTTCTCTCACAAATTCACCGGCGGTGGATACCAGCAGGACAGGGAAATCATCGCTCCCGACGAGCCCGGGTATCTCATCAAGGCTGTGACGGTTCACCGCCACCGACTGGCTTCTATCAATCAGGTCCAGCGCATGCTGAATCGCCTTCTTTCCTGATTCTTCGTCCTTCGCGTCTACCCCGATGAGTACCGAGTTGCTCTCGGTTCCTGCAGGAGGCGTGAATCCCGCGTCCCTGAACAATCCGATGTTCTCCTCCGTTGCAACCATGCAACCTGCCTTTCTGGTACCCTCAAGTTTCTCCATCTCCCTGCTGACCCGCATGAGAAGGACAGAATCAACGTATCTTCCCGAGATCACATGGTAAATCTCAACCATCGAGAAGTTCACCTTCCTGAGCTGGGCATCTACCCCGTTCCGACCTTGCCGTTAAAAAAGAGTACCGCCTGCAGACAAGGCAGACGGTCAGCTGAATTTGATAAAGGGCGGATGTAGGCCTCTTCACCATCCACAAAATTTCGGGAGACGGCAAGTTTCGTCCGGCTAACTTCCTTGGAGTTGAATCAAAGAGGATTCGAAGGTGGGCCGGGCGGGACCCGCTCTAGATTCATGACAAGAGAGTGACTCAAACACTTGGCCCTGGAGGGCAGCAAATCATATCGGTGTTTATTAATGGGGTCCGCGTCTCGTATTGACGGTTCGATTGCAGAGCCTCGAAGAACCCCTCTCAAAGGAGGAAATCAAGAAGCTGCACGAGTTGCTTCAATCCGAGGCTTTGTTAGAGAGGGTGGTCGAGCGCGCCGTCAGGGGCATAAGAAAATCTGAGCGAAGAACGAGACGAATTACTAGGGCTACTTGAATCGCTACGGAGAATCCTTGGCCGAAGAGCAATACGTGTGGCCCTGAGGAGCCCGGATACCTTGTTCGATGAGCTTCTGTTTCTCAAAGTTGTTCTTGAACTGCGGGATCGTATTGGGTAAGCCGTGGGCGGGAAATGATTCGAACCCTGAAATTTACGGAGGGGTAAGAGTAGGAAATCACGGGCAGACGATGCAGCCACCGGAAGAGTGCAACGGAAGATTTCCTTCGTTGAATCGAGCCCAAGAGCAACAATCCTCTAAGACAAATTTATAACAGGGTCAATAGCGAGCGTAATTCGGCGAACCAGTCTGACACGAGAGGTCGGTTACAAGACGAAGCCGCTAGACCCTCAGTTCCTGCAGAAGCCGAACGAGTTTCCCGAGACCAGCGAGCACAACGGGCACAAGGTCAGGGCCGCAGGAATCCAGAGGATGGACGGCGACGAGAAGCCTTTACCGACG
>JACPTA010000054.1 GCA_016193005.1 Nitrososphaerota archaeon
CAGCTCGAGTCGGCAGAACGGGCATTCTCAAGGACGATAATCTCGGACTTGGGGCAGGTGGCCAGGTACTGCAACATCATCATCGAGATTGCGCTCAACAGGCTGCTGCGGAAGACGAGTAGAATCTGCGTGATTCAGAGCCAGTAGATTGGTAAAACGGTCGACGTATAGCGAGGAGTCCAAGGTCGAAGGCATCACTCGATGCGGAAGCATGTGGTCGATGCTACGCCCTGGTATTTGTAGACTCGAAAGCCTTTTGAGAACATCTCGCGGTCATTGGAATCGCGGGAGTCGCCCAGAGTCAGTGACGGGTAGCCTGGTTAACGGCGGCGGCGCTAATGCGTCGAAACTCAAGATCAGGCTCATGGCAGGGAGCATGAGAGATCCGCTCCCTTAGGGGTTCGTGGGTTCGAATCCCACCTCCCGCACTCATACGACATTTTGTGGTGCGTTGCAAATCCGTCTTCGAGCAAGCGTTCCCCCCGATAGACTATTATTACCGCCATACTCTCTCGTTCCCGTATGCCTCATGGATGGAAGGTAACTATTCCGCAAGATGATTCAGAGTATTTCGAACGAATGACAAAGTGCATCTTCACGGCCGGGCTCAACTGGAGCGTGGTTGAGAAGAAATGGCCCAATTTTCGTAGAGCATTCGCCGAGTTCTTGCCTTCGAAAGTATCTAGGTTTTCGGGTAGCGAAACTAGGACCCTGATGAAAGACTCGGGTATCGTGAGGAATGAAAGGAAGATTGCCGCGACCACCTATAATGCCGGACAGTTCCTGAACTTACAAAAAGAGTTCGGCTCATTCCGAAAGTATCTCGACTCATTCGGGAAGAACGAGAAGCGGTTGCTGGACGACATTCAGGACAGGTTCCAGCACCTTGGTGCCTCAACGGCAAGGATGTTCCTGTGGTCGGCGGGCTACGAGTTGAAGCCTACGGCTGAGGAGAAGAAGTGGATGGCCAAGAACCAGTAAGGTAATTCAGCATGGCGTCCGAATCCAGTTCGTTCCAGTCAAGAGTCGATGCACCGGCGTTTTGAGGTTTATCTTGCTGAGTTCGAGTATTCTGGAACCATCTAGCATAAGAAGAAAAGGCGGGGTATCGTCGACTTCGCGATACCATTCGAAGTGGTTCGCAGCCTTGACTCTCAAATCTGGCTTAAGACAAGAAACCCGTTAAGCACTTCCTAGTTGAATCGGGACTCTTAAAATCGGAGCTAGACAGAGTCTTAAGCGGAGGAACGTTCATGCGTCTCTTTGTGAGTTCCTTCTTCAACTCAGTCAACCAGATCCCCTTTCCCGGGATGGAGTTCATCCCGAGAAGTAGAACCGTGAAACCGCGGTTTCCATACTCTTGGATCTGGTCAACTGTGCTAGAAATCCAAGCGGGAACTGCCCGTTTGGGAGTCCCCAATGGAGGCATCTTGATTATTCCGTAACCCGAGTCACGCAAGTAGTCGTAGACTTGTTGCGAAGGAGGGAGGCGCTTGTACTGCTGAGGATTCATGAAGTAGTCTGCCATCACGACCATTCGGAATGAGCGCGAGTCTCGGAAGTCCATAGCCCTAGCCACTCAGGAACGCGGTAAGCTCCGCGACTGACTTGGTCATGTCAAAGTCGGGCGAGTCCATCGGGACTCCCGAGGCTTTGGGAAAGGGTATCCCGCGTAATTCGAGCTCCTTCGCCAGTTCGTCGATCCAGATTCCCCTCCCGGGAACGATTTTGTATTCCTCGATCTTCGCGTTCGGCCTCCCGCCCCAGATGGGGTCGGAGGTGCCTGTGAATCGAACGCCGCTGGAAGGGCTTCCGTCCAGTCCTATCAGGATTATCTCGTACCTCTCCTTGTGGTACTTCTCGATGACGTCCGCCGTGAACTTGGCGAGCGATCTGCAATGCTTCCGATAGCCTGGATTATCATAGATTTCTCTTGTTGTCCACCATCGAGTAATCCCGTTAAACAGAAGCTCGGGGCAGGGAAGTTGCTCGATAAGATAGCCTCTCGACTTTATCAGGTCGACGACGGGTGTGACGACACCGGGCAGCCTCGCGAACTCGGCTACCTTCGCATTCTGGTTGAGGAGGCAGTGGGCGACGAAAGCGACCCTCTTCTTGGCAACACTAGAACCACGTCCCGTCTTCATTTCAGATTTGGACCTTTTACCTTCGTACGTTATTTAAGGGTTCGAGTCCCAAAACCCGCGCAGATGTCTCTAGACCGCTATCCGTTGATAACGTCTCCGCTCCCGCGGGGCGAGACCAAACTCGAGCGCGTGCGGGCTCAGTCTGGTTTGCTTGCGGCTATGACGACCGATTTTGCGCCGAAGGTCTCAGTGAGCCTTCTGGTACTTTCCGGACTCTTCGAGAAGTAATCAACCCTGTCCACGACCCTTGCATCAGAGAAACCCGCCTTCCTTATCGCATCAAGGTATTCTTCCTCCACGGCCGCCCCGCCTATGCAGTCGGCCCAGAGCTGCGGGACTATTCCGCAGACTGCCTGGACGTTCTTCTGAGTGACTATGTCGGCGAGTTGGAGTCTTCCGCCGGGCTTCAAGACTCTGAAGATTTCGCCAAAGGCTTTCTGTTTATCTGTCACCAAGTTGAGGACGCCGTTGCTTGTGACCACGTCGACGGAACCGTCTTCCAACGGAATCCTTGTGGCATCGCCCTTGACGACCTTGACATGCTTGAAGCCTGATTTCTCCACGTTAGCACGTGCTTTCTCAATCATCGCGTCGGTCATGTCTAGGCCAATGACATGTCCCTGAGGTCCCGTCTTCAGAGCCGCGACCAAGATATCGGTTCCAGAGCCCGAACCCACGTCCAGTATGGTGTCTCCTTTCTTGATTGAGTTTGTCCCGTGCGGATACCCGACCCCTGCGAAGGACTCGACCGCCGTTGCCAGTATCTTGTCCAATAGTTCGTCGGGATACCCCGACACCCTTGTGCCCTCGCGACCAACGGGGAAGTGGAAGACTCCCCGGGGCTTCTCCGCTACCTCCGTGTAGAGTCTCTTCACAGCGGTCTTCACGATGTCCTCTAGCTTGGCCGGCTCCGTAACCTGCGCTCGCTCGGTTACGTGAGAGAGGCTCACTTGTTCGAGGGTCAGTCTCGGTGCCTTGACGTCCTCGGGAAATGTCCAGTAGTCACCAGCCTTCGCGGCTTCGACCCTCTTGAATAGTCCGGACTTGGCGAGGTCTGACAGCCGTTTCTCCGCGTCTCGCTCGTCAATCTTGAACACTTCGCTCACCTCACGGGTCGTGATCAGCAACCCTCTTCGCTTGTCAAGATACTCGATTATGTCAATCGGGATTCTCTTTCCAAGCTTGCCTCCCGAAATTTCGTCGATGCTCTTTTCGTACTCCTCGGAGGTATATCCAGAAACTAGCCTTCTTTCTCCGGAATGATTGTTGATGATTAAGAGTGAGAAAAAGCTGCCCTGGTCTGCTTCCATCATATGCTTGTCCTCTTCGAATGCCGATGAGGTCTTTTCCCGACTCAAATCGGCGGCGAACCGTTTTATATCAAGCCCCGATTGGCGGGCAGCGTTCTTCAGAACCTCCGCGCTCGACCCATCCTGCGCGTGAACCTGAATCGCCTCCATCAGCTTTCGGTAGAACTTCTCCATCGCTTCCTCTCCTTGGAGCTGCGCAGCCTTCACGGCTATGCATGCCTTCGATGTGTCCTTCATGCCAGATTGCAACACGTAGTTGAGGTTGAATGGGTTCCTCATCATCTGGTCACACTCTGCAATCCAGTTCGCCAGCGCTTCGTCATCACCGACGCCGTATTTTGCCCTCCATTCGCCCAGGTCGGTGAATACCCCGCCCATCCTGTAGACGATTTCTATACCATCGCCGTATACCTCGTGGAGGCGCTGCACTACCGGTTCGAGACCCCAACTGTACCAGCACCAAGGGTCACCGTAATGAATGACGGAGATGTCAGGGAGATTGTCTCGGCCCAATCGTGTCGAATGCCTGTAATGTGTGAAAGTATTAAATTCTTTTTCGGATGTTTGGGGCAGCAGGGAAAGTTTGAAGTTACTCCATGAATGAGGTAGGGGAGCGCGCGATGTCGAAGTTCCTGGACAGATTCACGGAGTCGCTGTGGAAGAAGCAGAAGCTGTCGGAGGAGGAGATGTTGCACACTTTTCTTGAAAGGGTATCTCTGACCAACGAAGAGGCCACCGCCGCGCGGAACGCCACCGACGAAGAGAGAAGGAGGGAAGAAGGCTTCAGAATTTACATCAGGAGGATGAAGACGGTCATGAAGGACGCATTGATTACTGACGAGGACATAATCAAGAGCTATCCCGAACCTCTGAAGGCCATACTCCTGATGAGGTTCTTGGAGAAGCAGGGTGAGAAGCGCTCTGTGAGGTTGGCTGAGAAGATCAATGAGGCTGGGTTGAAATTCGTACAGAATGATGTCTGGATTCTTCCGCCGAGCAAGACGCCGCAGGACCTAGTAACAGACCAGGACCTCAAGCAATGGGTCTACGAGAATCTGACAAAGACCCTCTACAAGAAGGTACAGTTCGTGTTTCCATTCATCGCGATAATAGACATGAGGAAGGTGATAGCGCCAAGAAGGGGCATTCTCCGAAAGTACACGGGTAACACGGTCTTCAATGTCATGGAACTCGACGAAATGGTCCCTCCGTCCTACGTCTATTACTACCTCAAAGAAAGGAGTCTGGGCATAGAAGACGTCGTCAGGAGGGGTGACCTGCTCTTTCTTGCATCGGCACTCAACGATCAGCTCGCGGTCGCTGACATCAAGGAGAAGAGACGGCAAATCGTGCAGAGGCTCTTCGAATCTCTCAACAAGGGCAGCTTGAGTCTCGAAGATATCTCGAATATCGCTGAAGGTGCTCTGACAAAGATCCTCGAGGGACTGGTACAGCATCCCGATGGAGTGGCTCAGCGACTGATAATAGAATCAAAATATTGGGAGCGGTTTCTGAATAGCCAGGTTTCCTAGGGGAATGGCATCCCTCAGTAGGAGTATGCCTCTACCGGCTTGATTACCGTCTTGTCAAGGAAGGACTTGAGCACGTCTTCCGACTCGATCTCCTCCAAGTGGAGACGCTTATCAGGGACCGTCATCTTTCCATCCCTCTTGATGCTGTAGACTGCGACCGCGTAACCCTTCTCTGACCTGGTCAAGAATACGAGGCACTTCTTACCTGCGTACTTCCCGAACGTCCTTATCCCACCGTCGATGTCGAGGATCCTTATCTCTTGCATCAGATGCGGGAAAGAACGCAACTCCTTCTCGTAAAGCAACGTGTGATACCTTGGGAGTCAGTTGCTTTTAATGATAGCCATTGTGATTGCAAACACTTAATTCTCGATTAACCTGTAAGTCGGTAGTTTAACGTATGCCCGGCATTTCAGTCTACAATACACTCAGCATGCAGAAGGAACCATTCCAGACAATCTCGCCGAACAAGGTGAAGATGTTCGTCTGCGGTCCCACGGTTCAGGGTCTGATTCACGTCGGTCACGCTCGCACCTACATCTTCTACGATGTGCTGGCCAGGTACCTCTCGCATAATGGATACGAAGTGAACTTCCTCATGAACATCACCGATATCGACGAAAGAATCACTCAGAATGCGAGGGCTGAGGGAGCTAGGCCCGAGGTGCTTGCCGAGAGATACGCGAAGGCTTTCCTTGATGACATGACGCGGCTGAAGATACTCACAGTGACTTCATTCGAGAGGGTCTCAAGCTACGTCTCCGAAATGATCAACCAAGTCTCGACTCTCGTCAGCAACGGGCACGCCTACGTTGTTGAAGGTGATGTTTATTTCGACGCGTCGACTTTTCCTGATTTTGGGAAGCTCTCTCACCAGTCTCGGGCCGAGCTGATGATAAGGCCTGTGGAAATCTCTCCCAAAAAGAGGAGCATTCTGGACTTTGCGCTTTGGCGGTCTCTGACCCTTGTCGAGGGAAAGTGGAGGAGCCCCTGGGGGGTCGGTTCCCCAGGATGGCATATACAGGACACGGCCGTTAGCTTGACCAACCTCGGCCCGCAGTACGACATTCACGGGGGGGCATACGAGCTGATCTACCCTCATCATGAATCGGAGATCGCCCAAGTTGAATCGGTGACTGGCCTGAAGCCGTTTGTCAGATACTGGATTCATACCGGCCTGCTCACAGCGAAAGGGAGCAAGATGTCGAAGTCTGAAGGGAATGTCTTCAACGTGAGGGACTTGCTACGAGACTGCGGAGCCGATGAGCTGAGATACTATCTCCTCAGCAACCACTACAGAAACAACATGGAGTTCGACGAGAAGAGGCTCAAGAAGTACAAAGAGAGATACTCCCTGATGAGGAAGGGCGCGAGGACAATAGAGGAGCGGAGGTCTGCGAGGGCCAGGAGGCGAGACTCGAGCAAGACGCTGGTGCACTTCTATGAGGCACTCAACGATGACTTTGACACGCCGAGAGCATTGGAGATACTCGACAAGCTGACGGAAGATGGCATCAAGCAGAGCGACCCGAACCAGATCGAGCTGTACTACGAATCGCTCAAGATAGCTTCCAACATACTCGGTGTTGCCCTCTTTGGTCGACCTTCGTGACGATAAGTTCGAGCTTAACGAGGTGAACTGGTGGTCCAACTGGGCGAACGTGGAATGGAGCACCAAGAACTCCTACGTCATTCTATCTGACGAGTTCGACGAGCCCTTCTTCAACAGGGGCGGATTTGTCACGCCAGAGGATGCAGGCGCGGTCGGACGTATGGAGGCTGCCTTCAGGAGGAAGGGACGGGAGCCGTACATCCTTCTCCAGAAGTTGAGGAAGTATTCTGAGGTTGAGAAGACGCTGGACGGGTACGAGGTCGTTGATAGCATGTCGGTGATGGAGCTGAGGACGCCTTCGTTCAAGCGGAATTCCGAAGTGAGAGTTGAGGTCATCGACGACGACAAGGTGCATGATTGGTGCGAGGCGTATCTCTTTGCCTTCTACGGTGACAACAAACTCATGACGCCTGTCGAGAGAATCGTGAGGAGAATTGTGCGGGGAAAGGGAGTGACCCTGCTCCTCGCGAGATATAGAGGGTCGGCCGCAGGGACTACTGCGCTCTTTAGCAAAGGAGGGCTCAGCGGCGCGTACTGCGTCGGCACTAGGCCTGAATTCAGGAATCATGGGATAGCGACGATACTCCTGGAATCTGTATACTCCGATTCGAAGGGTGAGGGTAACAAGGTCGTTCTACAGACAATGATTTCGGATCAGGCAGAAGATCTCTATCGCAAATTGGGTTTTGGCAGAGTCTACCTCAAGCAGCTGTTCAGGAAGACGAGTTGAATTCAAATTCATCTTGTTTTTAAGCAAATCAAATTTGGGCTCGACCAGCGTTGAAGCTCGGTGTGACGATAAACCGAGAGATTGACGAGGGTGATCGTCCGCTCAAGGAGGTCTTCATCGGGTTCGAACGGGTAGGAGCTGTGAAGGCAATTTTTGGAGCAAGAACGAACGATGTGCTGGAGGAGACTAGAGTCGTCCTGCAAGAGAGGAAGGGCTACTTGCGAGTTGATGACACAAATGGAAAGATACTCATCAGCATTCTATACCTCAAGAATGGAGACGAGAAGCATCTCTACCTTGACCTGATTCATGAGCTCGTGCACGTGAGGCAGTATATGGAGGGGAGGGATCTTTTTGACAACAGGTACAGCTACGTTGACAGGCCAACGGAGATAGAGGCGTACTCCGCAGCGGTCAAAGAGGCGAAGAGGATAGGCATGAGCTACGAAGAGATTGAAGACTACCTCAAGGTTGAGTGGGTGACAGATGAGGAGTTCGACAGGATGCTGACCAACCTGCATTTGAAGCAGAAAGTCGACTAGCTCATCTCGCTCTGGGGTTGTTGTAAAAGTACTGCATTGTTGGAGGTTCTATATTCTGCTGCCAGAGCAGCGCGATCAGTTCGCCAATGTGGTAGAGTTGTTCCGTGAATGATTGAAAGAGTGACTCCTCAACTGACAAATCGAAAGTTTGGCCCGAAGACAGAGTGAAATTCACTCGTTTCTCTAGCACCTCCTTATCAGCTCGCTCGAGATACGCCTTCGTCTTCCGTTCAACCTCGTCAAGGTGTTCCCTTATCATCAGTATGCTTGTATAATCCTCCGACCTGTGTCCCCTCTTGTACTCGGTCGCTCTATTGTCAACAACCCAATTGACTATCCAGTCTTCATTGTCAATGATATGTATCAGGATGTTCTTCATGCTATAGTAGCTGGCCTCTCTGTTCTTTGCCACCTCTTCCCAAGGTAATTCTGCAAGCTTCTGGAGGAACTTGCGGCGAACTCTTGACGAATATTCGTAGATTTCGTTGATGGTTAGCATGCTCTCGAGATCCTTCGGGTTCTGAAATTTAAGCTTGGAATCTATCGCTTCTGGTTACACTCTAGACTTATACGGGGCTGCGAGATGGGCTGTAGTCGGCCCAGATGGCGAAACTGAGGATGATTCACGTTGTATATGCGAACTGGTGTCCCCACTGCGTTCCGACGACGGTCGAACCGATGAAGAAACTTGCCAAGGAACTGGGGATTGCGTGTGACCTTCTGGATATCGATACTGAAGATGAGGCGAGGGCCGATGAACTCGTCAGGAAGTACGGAGACTGGTCTGAAGACTACTTGATACCGCAGGTCTTCTTCGAGTTTGACGATGGGGAGGTCAAGCATGTCCTAACTGGATACTCGGAAGGGGTTTCGTACACAAGACATGCTGTCGAGAACCTATTGAACAGCTCGCTCCTTCTGGTGAAATGAGACACCCTCCGACATTGGTTCCGCTCATCTGCAGTTTTTGCATAAGGTAGCCGTGCTGGTGAAGGGCTGGAGGAAAGGCGAGTTGCAGTTCGAGCAGAGAAAGAGTGAAATCCTGTTGGGATTGTCGCTCTTCGTCCTGCGATAATTCTGGGTCCAATAGGCGACGCGGAAGACCATGTCCTTATCGCTCTTGACACCGAGGTCCCAGATGTACCGGGTCGCGACCCTAATGTCCTCGGCCTCTAGACTCAGGGCACCGGAGAGAAGCTTCGAGAGGTACTCCTTGAAAGTTCGGACGTTTACCTCTTCTCCGTAGGCGATTACTCTGGAGATGTATCCCGCCGGACATACGAAACAGACGAGGAGGTCTTTGTCGCCAGTTAGAAATCTCATCTTAGACTGTTGTTGGCAGTGCCCGTTACAGGGGGTCGGTTCGCTGAACTTCTCCTCGATGAGAGTCCTGATTTGCACTTCAGGGCAGGTACGGATTTGACCTTATTATTGTGAATGTGGAGAGGCGGGCAGCTTAAAGATTGAGTGTTGAGGTCTTTTGGTCGTGTATCTGAAGAATTACCGTGAGCTCGTCGAGAACGGTTCCTCGAGCTCTGACAGGATGGCGAGGAGAATCTGCCTCGAATCCTTGGAGGCGGCGCTCGTTGCTACGGAACCCCGAAGGCTGATGATGAAGAAGATGAAGCTGGATGGAGATTTAATTATCGGCGGGGAGAGAATCAGGTTATCGAAATTCGAGAGAATCGTTGTAGTTGGCGGCGGTAAGGCTGCCGTCGCGATGGCGGAGGTGATGGAGAATCTCTTGGACGGTCGCATCTCGGCGGGGTTGGTCAACGTCCCTGACAAGTTGCGTGTGAGAAGCACTGGAAAGATCGCGTATCATCGCGCAACCCACCCTCTTCCCAGCCAAGAGGGTGTTGAGGGGGTCACGAAGATGCTCGACATCATCGGGAAGCCTTCGGAAGATACTCTCGTGATCTGCCTGATCTCTGGTGGAGGGTCGGCTCTCATGCCATTGCCGAGGGAGAGTGTGACTCTCTCCGACAAGGTCGGAGTTACGAAACTTCTGTTGAATGCTGGAGCTACGATTCGAGAGCTCA
>JACPTA010000140.1 GCA_016193005.1 Nitrososphaerota archaeon
CATCTGCAGCGAAACGTGTGGCCTGCACTCTCGGTGCAGCGGGTCTCACAAGCCTGACATCTGGTGACGTAGTCAACGTCAAAGTCACCACTACCGTTGGAACATTCGCCCAAGCCCAATTCACCGTTCCATAGCGAAGAAAATTCGCTGTGGATCTTCTCTCTTTTTGTTCGCCGGAAACTAGCTCTTTTACGCCAGAATCCTCATCGGGTTCGCCCTCATGTGCGTTAGCACTATCATTGTGTTGTTTGTTCGCACACTCACAGGACCGGGAAGACAATCCGGCTTGTCGGGGGCATCTAAATCACCGGGCAGGGACGAACCTTCTTCAACATTATCGAGGTCAAGAGTCTCAGCAGTAGCTTCTGAGAGAATTGGGCCGAGTCAGCTGCGGCTGTAGACTAGAGCTTAAGATTTCCGGGGTGGACCCGCTGCAATCCCGGTACTCTGTCGAACACTTCGTCCGTGGAGATAATCGCATGGTCGGGGACCTGTCGGCTCAGCGCTGCGGCGGCATAAATGGCGTCGAAGATTGAGGATATACGATAGGATTTGGCGAGGTGTACCGCAGAGAGGTACACCTCAGTACCAGGCTCAAGAAAGGACAGATTTGTAAGCGTGGCCACTTTGGCAAGGTCTACCAGTATTGTCTCGAGTGTGGCAAATTCGGCGAAGACATAATACATCTCGTGGAGGACTTCGGTGGAAGAGTAAATGTTCTTGAGTTTCCCCTCCTGAACCGCGCCAATCACTTTCTTTGCCAACGGCTTGAGCCAATCCTCTTTTTTCAAATACGCAATGAGAAGGTCCGATTCTAGGAGCAAATTATCTTCGATGCTGCCTTTTGCTTGCTCTGCCCACTGCCTCTCTCCTCGCTTTGTCCTCGGCGATGTCCTTCAGCTCTTTCACGGGTATCTTGACATCGATTTCGACTGGCTCTTTGGGCACCGGTAACATCAGATAGGCTGAGCCATGTGGAATTATTACGACCTTATCCGTCTCGATAGGAATATCCTTGGGCATGTATATCCTCCTGTGCGCGTCGACTTTTACCACAGGTATATTTAAACCACACGTGCGCGCCCAGGCAGGGAGTAGCGAAGAAACTCGCCGTGGACCTTCTCTTTTTTTTCCTTAACAAACTAGTTCTTTGCCGTCAGAATTCTCATTGATCTCGTACCGGGTTGCGTTAGCTTAGCTATCTGTTTGGAATCTAATCAGCACCATGAATGCGATACAACTCAGAACGGTGGTGGTCGGCGCGGTCTTGGGACTGCTGTTCGTGCTGTTAGCACTCGCCATCGCGACTCAGGTCGAGCTGGCGCTGGGGGCATTGCTCCTCATACTCATTGTCATTGCGTGGTTTGTCCGTTCAATCACCAAACGCAGGAGACAGGCTGCCAAGGGCGGCGGAGATTCACGCTCGAAGGACGGAGAGTTCGTAGACTACGAGGACGTCGTTGAGAACTGTACCAACCACGTAGCCAAGTCCCCAGTGTGAAGAAGGTCACCACGGTTCTGAGGTAAACTCAACGGTGAAGACAAGAGGAATGTGTCCGAAGCAGCCAGAGTCTTAGTGAAAGAAAGCGCGGCGAGGTTATCCATCGTTACGCACCCGCATAAGTGAGCAAAAATAGCGCCTTTTAGGACCACTAGCCTCGAGTAGTTGCAAAGAACCTGTTTAGGGATTCACTCTTAGCCGTCATCGTTAGGACGGTTGTATCGCCTTGTTCTAACTAGAAGAGCGGCCTGACGCTACGGAATTTCATCAAAGGATAGCTCTCTATCGTTCTTAAATATACGCACACGCGGAAGCCCAACAGATGGCCAAACTCGTTGACCTCATGAAGGAGTTAAGGGACATGAAAGCGAGCGTTGAGAAGGTGGAGAACATCGTGGAGAAGCGTCTGGTCGGCGAAGACACACCACTAAAGGATGAAATCGCCATTACGAAAGAGTTTGAACTGCTGAAAGATAAGGGAGCGTTGAAACTCGTGTCGCTAGAGGAAGCCCTGAAGTCGGTTGGAGTACACCGTCCTTCTAGAAAAGCGGGTCGTTAGGCAGCTTAGAGCGCTAAGCCCCGAAACAAGCATAAACCGCTTAAGATGACAATTAACAAAGTAGCGGATAGGTTGTAGAATGTCTTCGCTGTTATAAAATTCAAGTAGAGGAAAACTAGGACTATTCCAGGACTGAGCCACAGCCATCCTCTGTATCTCGACTTCCTCCGCTGCAGACAGGCGGTCAGCAGGGAGCGCAGAACCAAGCGTCACAGTCGAGCATCGCAATTGAAATAGTAACGTTCGTTCCATGTCCTTCAGGCACATGCACAGGTGGTACGGCGCCCAAGATAACAGTCGTAACCCGAAACGTGGGCGCCGTAGCAGTCACTCTTGGCTCAATCACAATAACAGGCAGTAGCAGCAATAGCACCTTTACTGGTTCATACATAGCGAGCTCAGCAAACTAGCACGACCGTGACCCCAGGCGGAGGAAAAATCGTTTCTGGCGATGTCGTCAACATCAAGATCGCCACTAACGTGGGAACCTTCGCATCTGCTCAATTCACAGTTCCATAGCGAAGAATATTCGCTGTGGGCCTTCCTTTCTTTATTAAGGGCCACTCAAATCGTAGGAAGTCATACACGGCGAACATATCATTTAACGGTAACCAATGCGCATACTTTGGAAGTTTGGCTCTAGAGCGTAAACCACTGTCAGATCGTTAATAACCGTAAATGGCGGAGTCGAGAATACTGAGAATGAATGACGAAGTTGCATCTTGACAAGATCAGGACCAAAGCTCTTCTTGGAATGCTACTTTCCACAATTGTGCTGTCTCTATTTGCTTCTCAGGTTGAGAATACTCTGACTTCGTTATGAGAAGGGCTCTTTTTGCGTTAAACTTTCTCATGAAGTACCGCAGGGATTTGTAGTCGTCCCTTGTAATCGTCTCCTGCCATTTCACTTCCACAGGGTTGTTATCGACCACGAAGTCAACCTCTTTGGAACCGTCTCTCCAGTAGAAAGTTGCATCAAGCAACGAGGCCGCCACACACTCCATGAATTTCGATTGATCTATTGGATCGTGTGCAATCAGGCAGAAGTGGTAGGGATACACTCTTCGTAACTTTCTGGAGGAGGACATAGTTGATGGTCTGTAGTTCCTGATCACGCGGATTAGGTAAGATTCCATCATGTATTCTAGAACACTGAGAACTGTTCTCTTACTTCTTTTGAAATCTTTGGATAGCGAATCAACGTTCAAAGTATAGCCGGGATTTTCAAAGAACAGATTCAGCAGATTCCTGAGTAATTCATAGTCTATCCTTCCATGAATTTCGGGTATGTCCTTGTACACAATTCTATCGACTATACTCTCCCTTACGTATCTTCTCAACAATTCTGAAGGCATCTCGACCATCTCGGGGAGAGGTCTTTTCAGGTAATCCGAAAACCACGCAGCGAGCTTATCCTTCCATAGCTCAACCCTATCTCTTGGTATCTCGAGCTTGTGCTTCAATTTTAGGAACTCCCGGAACGACAAAGGCTCCACGCGGATGTAGAAAGCCCTACCCACCAGCGTCGCTCTGGCCTCCTTCTCAAGAGGTAGGGCAGCTGAGCCGGAGAGAACGAACTTCAAGTTTGGGAAGTTATCATAGAGGATCTTTACTTGCTCAGCCCACGACTTTAGCTTCTGAACCTCATCGAGGAAGACGTGAAGCTTTCTTGATTCATAGTCTCTACCTGTTACCTCTCTGTATGAGTCAAGGACAGCCCTTACGCCTTGCACTCTTTCATCGAACGAGAAATATACCTAATCCGTTTTCTATCAGTCGTTGAACCAGCTGCATCATTATGGTGCTCTTTCCAACTCTGCGGAGACCTGAGATGATAACTGCCTGCCTGACGCCGGCCAGTTTCTCGAGCTCTAGGAAAGCCTCTCTTTTGAACTCCTTTGCGAGGTCAGGCCTAACTCTACCCTCTCTCCACCAGTGGTTTTGAATGGACAGCCAGCTCATTCGTGCTGGATTAAGAGCGAATACTATATTTATTCGTTTCTAAAAGGAAACGAAAACTCAAATAAGAGTTAGCGAATGACATTATCTTCCTCATCAAGGAAGATAACTGCCGACTGATATGTCGTAGGTACCTTCGTTAGTGGACAGTTCGTCGTTCCATAGCGAAGCAAATTCGCTGTGGACCTTCTCTCTTTTTAGCACCGTTGAAGAAAGCCACCACATTGTTGAATCCATCGCTGACCTTCTGACTTTCACAAACTTGACCCAGAGAGTTTGACCCATTCAGCATGTTGGCGACTATGGCTATTTCTCGTAGACGCTAGAAATCCTCGGGCTCCCTTCGAGTTAACCAGCTCACTCTATCGAAATCCTGATCGTACGAAACTATGGTCTTCGAGTTCTCCTTCTTCGCGGCGTAGGCTAGCAAGGCATCATCGAAGTCAAGTCCCTCCTCCCTCATCACCGAAGCTGCCCCTATCTTATCGAGG
The DNA here is from genome assembly GCA_016193005.1 of Nitrososphaerota archaeon. Taxonomy (GTDB): domain Archaea; phylum Thermoproteota; class Nitrososphaeria; order Nitrososphaerales; family Gagatemarchaeaceae; genus JACPTA01. The sequence continues at coordinate 4,511 of JACPTA010000140.1, forward strand.
ATGCTCAGGGGGTATATCTTTAGACCCTCGTACTGGATTATTGATGTTAGAAAGACAGCTATGTCCCGCCAGCCTCTCCCATAATTCTCCATCACGATTGTGACATTATCGAGATGAAACTCCGTGGTGAAGGCCTTCTCCTCGCCCTTCGAGAGCATGCTCAGGAATTTCCTGGATACCTGGCCGCGCTCCTGCGCCAGCTCTACCTCAAGAAAGATGTTCGAGTCAACGAGCATACTTCAGTGCCTTCTTGGCCCTTATTTTTCTTGCCTCGTGCTGAAGCTCTACACCTCCTTTCTTCACATGGCTAAGCATTCCGTCTATCGCAGAGACCGGGTCTTCCAACATTCCAACAACAGCGATAGCCTCTGTCACCTCCGAGACCCAGTGCATCAACGCCTTGTCTGCCGCGGTGCTGAGGGCGCCCTTACCGTAACCGTAGAGCCTCATGGCTGCCATCCTGAACGCCTTCTCGGTTTCGTCGGAGAGGTTTACTTTTATTGCCCCCATGCATCCCCTTTCGCCCCTAGGTACTAATTAACTTTAGTGCGAAAGGACAATTACTGGCGAACAGATCACACGGTACAGAATGAACTGTTCCAGAGCGAACCAGAGCAGTCCTCTGTATCCTGACACCCTCAGCTTCAAACAGGTGACCAGCAAGGAGCGGATAATCAGGCACTGCAGTCGGGTATGGCCATCGCGTTGGTAGGTCGTTCAATAATTCGTGACTACCTCACCCTTCTAATTCGACGACCAGCTTCCTTGGTTCGGATGGATAGATGACAATGGGCAGGTCCCGCTTCATCTTGAGTGTGTCAGCTATTTCCTTCGGGATTCGGATGACCAGCGAATTCCCCGACTTGGCTACGCGACCCCTTCTCTCCAGACCGAATAGCCCCCTCCTCTTGACCTCCGCCTCGAGTTCCTCCATTAACTCCTGTGAGAGGTACTCGGAGCCACATTTGGTGCAAACATCTGCTTTCTTCGTCCCGAAGTCGATTCCAAAGAACTCTACCTCGGTTGCGCTCCTCTTCAGTCTTCCACCACACTTGCACCTAACGTCGAGGACACTCTCTGAGGTCAATGCACCTTCACCGTCACAGGAAAGACCTTCCGAAGATTGAATTTACGGTAGACCTTCTCATGATACACTACAGAATAGCGATTGAACAGGGCTTGCACTAAGCCTGTGTCCCTCTGGAGTGCCTTCTTGCCCTTCATTATGGCCTCCTCAACATCCTTCACGGAGACTCCCCTCAACCACATCCGCTCTATTGCATGCTTCACGCGTTTGTGCTCCCAATTGATCTTCAGCTTCACGCTGGTATTTTGTAATACGTGTATTATTAAGGATTACCAGAGTCTCCCCCTAGTATTTCCCTCCATTGGTCGTCTGCGGGAATATGGGACTAGCTAATCTTTCAGGCATTTCGAAAGGACCCTCTCTCACCATGGATCTGTGTGGTGCCGAGACCAGGTCTCAGCTTAACCCCCACGGAATAGCGCCAAACAGACCAGCGATGAGCTGCATTAGCTTCTCTGCAGTTCACAGTTCCATGGCGAACAAATTCGCTATCGACCTCCTCTCTTTCCTATTCTCAGGAAACTAGTTGTTTGCCTTCAGAACTCTCACAGAGGTCGCGTTTGTTTGGATCCGCTTAACTACTTGTTTGCAAGCTTGCTGGAACCATGAATTCCCTACAGTTGAGAACGGTGGTGGTCGGTACGGTCTTGGGACTGCTATTCGTGTTGTTTGCGCTCGCAATCGCGACTCAAGTCGAGCTGGCACTGGGGACTTTGCTCTTCATAATTATCATCATTGCGTGGTTCGTGCGCTCGCTAACAAGAGGCAGAAGGTAACACACCAGTATTTCCCGAGACTGTGGGCTTGGCAAAACCTTAGACAAGACACAATCAGCAAGGATTATCCAACCTAATCAAGCAGAGTCTTGAGCTTCTGCACCAGCTCGGTTACTGCTCGTGCTCCATCGCTGACGATTTCAGGAGGCAGCCAGTCCTCGTAGAAGTTCATGTGAAGGCTGTTGGCTGCGTTGAAGAGTCGTGGGAGGTTCCAGCCGGGATGCATTCTCTGGAGTCTTTCTATGTACTCCCCGAGGCTTCTATGACTCCCTAAAGCTACCCCCCTCTTGGCGGCCACAGCTTTTATCACCTCAGCAGTTGCTCCCCAGAACTTTTCTGAGGCCTGCGCATAGTCACCACTATCCAGCAACTGCTGTGCCTCTTTGAGGTACTTCCCATTCAGCCTCTCATATTCCGCCTGTCTCGCCTTGGCCATCTTGAATCTCAAGGCTCCGGAAGTCTATTTAGCCAGTTGGAATCCACAGTTGCTAACGGAATGTGCGTGGTTTGTTCGATCCAGCACCAGCCGCGGAAGAAGAGCTGTTCAAACCGTCGGTGACTCAGGCTGAGAGTATGGAAAGGTTGAAGACCACAAGGGCGTTGTTCAAAACTGTAGCCACCGCGTAGCCCAAGGTCCCCAACGTGAAGAAGGTCGCCATTGTTCTCAAGTAGATATTTCTGAATAGGGCGAAGAGTATGCATGTTATCAGAGCAGGACCGAACTGTTGCCCCAACCAGGTCGCAAGATCGCCACTTCGAATGAGGGAGGCGACGACCTGGTTCGCCTCCACCTCAAGTCCGAAATTTTCAACCGCATACAATGTCAGGATAACGTCCGCAGTGAGTGCGACAATGGTCAGCGAGAATAATAATGGGAAACCGCCTCTCACCTTTGAAATCAATGGACTCGCGAAGAAGGCACTACTCCCGTAGCCGCGGTACCTACTCGCCAGCAATCCGCCGACTGATATGATCGCCCCAAGAACGACTATGAGTATTGTGGCTGATTCATTGTAATAAGTCCTGGCAGTCACAAAGGTCGTGTAGAAGAGCACTATGACAATTCCAAGACCCACCAAAAGCATGCCTCTATACTTCAGTAGGTTCAACCTCTCGCTGTTACCATCTCTTGAGTAATAAGTTCATGCTACGCTGGATTTCTCACCAACAGCAATACACCACCTTTTAAACGAATCACGAATCCCCACTTCGACACAGGGAGTGCCTCCGGAAACATTCGAGCTCGGCAAGTTGAGGTCTCAGATGATAGTCACCCTGCTCTTTCTTTTTCTGTTCTTTGTGGTGATGGACGTAGTCACGACCGAATGGCTCGCGAGGAATAGTCCCGGTGGCATCGTCAATGAGCTCAATCCGATAGGCATAGCCCTTTACAAGTCGCTCGGTTCAGCCGGAATGATCTTTGCCAAGTTCGGGCTCTTCACGATCTTCGCCGCAATGGCCACCTATTTCCCAATCAAGCACGCCGACAAGAAGTGGTTCGTCGAAGTCACTCAGGCGCTGGTCCTGATACAGATTGCAATCTCTGTTGTCGTCACATTCAACAACTTCATAGCCATCCTAGCTACCTATTACGTCAAAGGAGTCTGGCCTTTGGTCCAGATTACACTGCAGGGAGCTGTGCTTGGAATCTATGCGGCAGACCTGGGACTTGGAGCTGTATTTGCCAATGGCGTGATGTACATGTGGGGAATCAGGAGGGGTCGAACTCACCTCAAGGTCTTCGTGAGCCTCATGGTCTTCATTACGCCGGTCCTGCTGTTCTCCGGCGGTTTTCGGACGGAGATATGGCTGTTCGCCGCGTACGTCACGTCAGCCTCTGTCGCGATAGGCCTCTTCTTCTACATCACGGAGCGGGAGGCCTTTCGTGGGACGGTCTCACCCCCAGGATAGCGTACGCGTATCGCGGCAAATGGCCTGACTTTACCTGTATGTCAACTATGTTTGGCCGAACACTTTTAAGTGCCTCGTAGCCGCATTTTGCTAGTCAGGGGAGGTCACGTACCTTGTCTTTTGAACAGAAAGCTGCCGGACGCACCGAGCCGAGACTATCTTCTGGAATTGAGGCGCTGGATAGGGTCATCGGGGGTTTCCCGACCGGAAGCGTCATAGCCTTAGCAGGAAAGCCAGGCTCGGGTCACGATTTATTCGCCCAGCAGATCCTGTTCAACGCCGCCAGCAACGGGAAAAAGGTCACATATCTTTCGATTGACAGGCCACCCGAGGACGTCATTGGCGAGCTCCAATCCTTGAAGCTGGACCTGGACGAACTTGTCGCGAACAAGCGCTGGAACTTCCTCGACGGGTTCGACGCTCGGATGAAGATTAACAAGGGAGAGCTTGGGAAGAAGGTCCTGACCAACATGCTAGCTTCTGTTAGCAAGGCAGCGAAATCAGGAGACTGGACTGGCGTCGACACGCTTTCAAAGCTGCTGGAAGGCAAGGAGACCGACGAGGTTACGCCGGTAATCGACGACCTGCTGGTAGGTGCTCGCGAAGGCAGAGGACTGCATTTCCTGATTCTGGTCGACGACCTTCATGACTCAAAGACCGTCGCGTCGCT
>JACPTA010000141.1 GCA_016193005.1 Nitrososphaerota archaeon
CAGAAGATGGTCGACGAAAGGAAGTCGATGATGGGCACGGGAACAAAAGAGCTTCCACTGAGGATGCAGGAGAGGGGTGTAAACGTTTGAGCGGGACGATCGTTGGGGTCCTGGGGCTCCAAGGCGATATCGAGGAGCACCTCGCAGCTCTAGATATGGCTCGTTCAAGGTTGGGAGTAGAAGGAGAGTCCACTCTCGTTAAAGGTCTCGAGGATGTGAAGAAAATACATGCGCTGATAATCCCTGGCGGAGAAAGCACCGTAATTGGAGCGCTATCATCAATCAAAGGGATATTGCCTGCTCTCCGTGAAAGGATCGACAATGGACTGCCGACACTTGGAACCTGCGCTGGGATGATAATGCTCGCTAAGAAGGCTCAAGATAGGGTTGTGGGAGAGACGAACCAAACGCTGATAGGAGCACTGGACATTACGGTTGAGAGGAACTCGTTTGGGAGACAAGCAGAGTCTTTCGAGGCAGATCTCAAACTGAATCTTCCTGGTAGTGGTAGCTTCCACGGGGTCTTCATTCGAGCACCATCAGTCAAGTCTCTAGGTGAAGGAGTCGAGGAGCTCGCAAGGCTAGACAATAACATCGTTGCGGTTCAGCAGGGTAGGATAATTGGAACCGCATTTCATCCTGAATTGAGCGGTAGCACTCTTTTGCATGAGTATCTGATTGGCCTGGCAAATCCTTACGGGAAGTAGCATCTCCTGTAACCCACAATTCGTCCGATATGGAAAGCTTACGATATCTTCGCGCTGAGAGCTCTTATTGCAAGTGCCGAGTCGACTATCTTCTTGAACTCCCTTGCTACTTCCTCGGGGCTACCTGCTCTTTGAATGGCTGAAATAACGGCGATCCCGTCTGCCCCAGCCTCAAGAACCTCTTTCGCATTTCCGAGGTTAATTCCACCGGATGCGAATATTGAGATCTGAACCATCTTCCTAGCCTTCCTCACGGTTTCGAGGGGAACGATGTCACAGTTTGCCACACTAGGCGATGGATATATCGAGCAGAACGAGATGTAGTCAGCACCTGCTTTCTCTGCCCATTTTACCCTTTGAAGATCGTTCCCTGTCGTGTACCCTACTATGCGTGATTCACCAAGTCTCGTTCTTATTTCTCTAGGAGTTAGGTCATAGCCGTCCATGTGCATCCCCTCGGCACCAATTGTCTCAGCCATGTCAACGTCGTTGTTGATAATCAAAGATACTCCATAGCGCCTTGTCAAGTTATGGATATCGGTTAGCCTATCTATCAATGGTTCTCTCTGCTGCCATGCGGACCAAACCTGAACTATATCCACTCCTCCCCTCAAAGCGGCCTCTAAAACTGTAAAGAGCTTCTCTGAGGCGTCAGTCGGATCGACGACAAAGTACAGGCCTGATAATCTTCTCTTCATCAACTCCAGCCCCTTCTCACCGCCTTCGAGTAAGTGCTCCAGTAGCGATCGCTTTCCGGAGCGATAAAAGGCTTGGCCTTGTCTCTTCGTGTTGAGACCAACAGACCCAGCTCTCTGTCATCCCTCGCCTCGCCAATGAGGAAGCTCTCTATCCTGTTCCTTCGGAGCTTGGCTTGAACTTCCTCTACCTTGTCTGGCCTGCAAGTAATTATCAAAGTTCCAGTACTTAGTGAAACCAACGGGTCGAGGTTGAAGAGAGAACAGATGGATCTTGTCTCTCTCGAGACAAAGATTCTTTCTCTTTCAATCACAATAGCCCTCTTGGAGGCAGAGGAGATTTCATACAATGCGCCGAGCACACCTCCCTCCGTTGCGTCGTGCATAGATGTGACTCCTTCGCGCCTTATGCCGACTGAAGAGGCGATAATCGCATCTCTAATGGTGGAACAGCTGAAAAGGTACGACCTTGTTCTCTCCAGCATTTTCCTCCCCAGCCTTTCCTCGACCTTCTTGGGGAATAGCCTTGATAGAAAGCCGGTGGTGGCAATCGTAGCCCCTTTGGTCATGATTATCCTATCCCCTGGACTCATCATCGCGGGTGTAAGGTACTTGTCTTCGTCTCCCATCCCGAATAGAACACCTCCGCCAGCGATTGTAAAATCGCATCCCGGGTACTTCCCAGTATGACCTCCAACTATCGCGATACCCAGCTTCTTGCATTCGCGGCTCAGTGCCTTGATGTATGCCTCGAAATCCCGCGATTGAAGCTTCGCTGGGAGATTGAAGTCAAGCACAGCGAACTGTGGGTTTAGAGCGCTCGTGGTAAAGTCGGAGGCAAGCAGATGTATTGTAAGCCAGGCAGACTCCTCCATGCCTATAGAGGGAATGATGGATAGGGGGTCCGCTGTCAGGACAAGGACCTTCTTATTACCGAGAGAAAGGACTGCGTTATCGAATCCATGTCCGGGTCTTACCATTACGGAGGGATTCTCTAAACCGAGGTTCCGGAAGATAGTCTGCTCTAGAAACTTCCTGCCGACCTTGCCGAGTTGGTTGAAACGTTGTGGCAATTCCAATCTCTATTGATTGAACCTTACGCTCACGCAGAGGAACGCGCCAAACGGAAGCCTCGATTCGTTCACTGGGAGTATACGCGGGAAGACGGTACTTCTTTGAAAGATCTCGAAGCTGTCTTTTCCTATCGCTGCGGGTATGGTTCTTTCGATTTCAGGTAGGGAGTAGAAGTGAGCGTTTTTGTAGAAAGGGTTCTTTCCAAATAGTATCTGAATCTTCCTCCTCAAGGTTGGAATGCTCCAAGAATTCATCAACCCAAACAGGATTCCTTTCCTCGCTACGCGGCTAGCTTCACGGATAACACTGACAGGTTCGGGCATGTACTCAAAGCATGTTATGAACGCGACCACGTCAACAACTTTCTCCCTGACTGGCAGAAAGGCTGATGTAGCTCTCGTCAGCTTCCCGCCTCTGCTGAGCCTCATTGCCTCGTTCAGCATCAATGGCGACAGGTCCGCACCATAAGCGTTCACGCCAATTTCCTCGAAGTAGCGCGTGAAATGCGCAGTGCCGCAACCGACCTCGAATATTGTTCTGACATCCCCTATCCAATCGATACCTCTTCTGAGAATTGCTTTCTCCCGAATGTCGGCCCTCTTGTATTTGCCCTCGTACCAAGATTCATAAGTTGAGACTATTTCCTCCCTAAAGTACCAAGCGTCTGATTGGCTCGCCACAAGACCCTCCTCCTATGAACTAGGACGCTGGGCTGTCGTAGTATCTTCTTTTCAGATTCGCTCGAATGTACCGAAGCGCGATAAAGGCCGGAAAAAGGTACACAAGATCAATTAATGTCCCGAAGTCCAGGAACGCAAACTCTCGCGGCAAGGCAAGAAGTATAGGATAAGTGTAGAGGTAGTCAATGGTGAAGAAAGCGAGCGTTTCGTAGACGGTGCCCGCGATCATCGCCCCAGCTTCGCTTGATTTTCTCAGTAGACCTATTATCAGACCCTCTGGTCCTCGTGCCACCATTATCCCAAC
>JACPTA010000111.1 GCA_016193005.1 Nitrososphaerota archaeon
GGACGAGAGTTCCCACCGCGAGGCTGGGTTGGGAGTCAGTCAGCGGGCTCCAAGTCGCGCCACCGTCAGTGGATTTCCAGACGCCGCCCTGGGACGCGCCGATGTAGAGGTTAAGCGAATTCGAAGCATTCACCACGATTGCCGTGGTTCTTCCGGAGTAGGTTGTACTTCCAGAAGAGACCGTGGCTGGCCCGAACTGGCTCCATTGATTGGACGCCGGGCCCGACACAGCCGCGGGTGAGATGCCATGGTGAAATTTATTTTTGGAGGTTACCAGGTCGTCTTGAAGGTTCGACCCGTCGCTTCGTTGGCCAATCAGGGCCGGAGCGGCGAATGCAAGCCCCCAAGAGACTAACAGCAAGACCATAAGGCTCGCAAGGGCAATCTTGCGCCACGGAGAGTTCACATTTCCTATAGCGCTCGTATCACTCAGCCCTCGAAGACCGAGCATCGTCTTTCATTTAAAGTTCCTAGTCTTTCGAGTATAGACGCCCCGTCTATTTGTGGGCGAGGATGCACGTCTCGGAGGAGTCGACCCTGCAGAAACCGTATCGCGGAAACTGAACCATCTCGCCCATGCTCAGCCCTATGAAGGCTGCCTCGACGACTCCTCGCGACCTCTTCATGCTGTTCTTGTTGATGGTTCCGTCGTCGTTGTAGAGTTGACCCGGCTCCAAGACCTCTATCTTGACGTTATCCCTGGTCGCCCATTGAACCTTCGGAATCTCTCTGATGAGCTCGTCGCCGATGTAATCGGCCTCTGCGAATTCATCTGCCTTCGATGTGAGCTTGAGGTTGTAGAGGTCCATTAGCCTGAGGGTCTGCCCAAGTTTCAGGGCAGAGACATCGGCGACGGGGACGTACACCGACTCACCCACTTCAATCTCTCGGGAACCTAGCTCCTTGTCGGGGTGGAAGGGAATGGCGACCTTCTTCGGCCGAGCGCCTGCGATCCTCAGCTCGACGGGACTCGGGACGTAGAAGAGCCTCTTCGTCACAGGGTCTAGGAGCTTCCTGTTCACCGCGAACAGGAGAGACCAGTCGAACTCGTGCTCCGACTTTGTGTAGCCCACTTGGAGGGTGAACTGCTTTATCGCATCGCTGGTTATCCCTCTCCTCCTCACCCCTTCAATGGTGGGCATTCTCGGGTCGTCCCACCCCCTGACCAGTCCCTTCTCGACAAGGGGTCTGAGTAGCCGCTTCTGGACGGGGGTGCCCTTGAAGTTGAAGCGCGAGAATTGAACGGTATGGACGGTCCTGAAGGAAAGGAGGTTCCGGACCCTGTCCTGGAGGGCGGAATGAAACTCGGAGCTGCGAAGGATGTGAGTCACCCCGCAAATCTGGTCCTCGACCACGACCTCAAAGTCGTAGGTGGGCCAGACCGAGTACTTCCCGCCGGTCACGGGGTGTTCTTGGTCGATGATCCTGAAGATGTTGGGGTCGCGGAGGGAGTAGTCGAGGCTCGACATATCCCCCTTCAATCTCACGACCCACTCCCCCTCCTTGAACTTCCTGGAGAGCATGTCGTCCCACAGGCTTCGATTCTTCTCGACGCTCTGTCCCCTGTGTTCGCAGACCTCCCCATCGAATCTCAGCTTCTTCACCTTGTCAATAGGGCAGGCACAGACGTAGGAGTCGGCCGATCCAATCAGTTTCTTTCCATACTCATAGATGAGATCGAGGTCGCTGGAGACGTTCTTCTCCTTGTCCCAGTCTATCCCAAGCCACCTGTAACCTTCCCTGAAACTCTCGTAGTACCTCTTCTCGACCTTCTTCGGGTTTGTATCCTCGAACCTCAGCCAGAGCTGGCCGGAGTACGTCTCTCTGTAGGTGTAGTTAATCATCCCTGCCATGGCGTGCCCGATGTGCATGAAGCCCGACGGCTCGGGAGGAAGCCTGAGGACAACCGCTCCCTTCTCGGCGCCCGGCAGTTCTGGCAGACCGACCCTTCCCTCCTTTGCTCTTGTCTCTCCGGCGCCTGGGTACTTCTCCTCGAGGAGCTTCTGCTGTGCCGCGAGGCTCAGCGAATTTATTCTCTTGACGGTCTCCTGAGCAGCCTTTGCGACGAGGCTTGCCTTGCTCCTGGCCTCTGAGAACTCACCCATTATCTTGCTGACGACGGCTCCGACCTCGGCCTTTCCATCGTGCCTGACCGCGTTCAGGAGGGCGTGCTTCTCCAGCGATGGGGAGACCTCCTTGGGGAGACCCTCAGTCTCTCCCTCCTCTACCAATTTCTTTCAACCAAGAACCTGGCGGTGTCATCGAGCAGCTGCACGTACCGTCTGTCGCCATCCCAGCTGAGTCGCCTTAGCATCCCTCTAGCCTCTGCGACGAGACCGGCTGCCTCCTGGCTTGCGGCCTCCATAGCTCCATACTTCTTTATGAGCGACAGGACTTCCTTCACCTCTCGAACTGTCTTCTCATCTCTCTTCTTGTTGAGGATCGAGACTATCCTCTCCTTATCACTTCCTGCGCAGGAGTTGAGCGCCTTGATCAGGATGAGCGTCCTCTTCCCCTCCAGCAGATCGTCGGCTATCTCCTTTCCGTACTTCTTGTTGCCGGACAAGTTCAGAACGTCATCGTGGATCTGGAACCCGACGCCCAGCTTCGTCCCTATCTCGACCAGCTTCTCCAGAGCCCTGCCGCTCGCATCTGCTATCATCGCGCCCAGCCTCATCGGTCCAATGGTGGTGTACCACGCCGTCTTCTTGAGACACATTGTGTGGTAGTCACTCGGAGTGAGGTCCCATTTCTTTCCAACGACCCATCCGAGCTCGATGTGCTGCCCCTCGGTCGTCTCTTCGACGATCCTCGAAAACTCGTCCATCAGCGTTATCGCCTTCTTCGCGCCGAGTTTCAATCTGTTCGCCAACAGGGCCTTCCACATCCTCGCGTGGAGGGCATCACCCGCGTTTATCGCGAGTGTCCAGTCGTACATCACGTGGAGGGCGGGCCGGCCCCTGCGCATCCGAGATCCGTCCTCAACGTCGTCGTGAATCAGTATCCAGTTCTGGAAGAGCTCAATCGCGGCGGCAGTGAGAAGCGCGTCCTCTATCTTTCCGCCGAAGGCTCTGCAACTGGTTGTGCAGATGAAAGGCCTGAGCCCCTTCGCGGGTCTCGCGGGATAGTCCCTCATCATCCTGTAGAGCACGTCCACTTCTCCGACCTCGTCGGATTGCGGCAGCAGGTCCTTGAGGATCAGAGAGTCGACCTTCTTCTTGATCCTGGCCATCTCCTGGTTGAGGTCCATCATGGATGGTCGCCTAGGTGTTCTGCCAATATGTGAGAGGGGGGGTTACCACCTTCTTCACGCTTCTGAGGGCCTCCAGGTTCTTCGAGCCGGTGATGAACATCGTCGTCCGCAGCTCGTCAAGCACTTTCTTCGCGAAGGTCGTCAGGACTGCGCTGCCCTGGGCGGCGTGCTTGAGCATCGGTGATGCCATGCCGCACGCATCGGCTCCCAGCGAGAGACACTTCGCAACCTCGAGCCCGTTCCTGAGACCTCCAGACGCGATTACGGGAAGGCTCACCGTTCGCTTCACCCCGATGAGTGCCGCAGCCGTGGGTATGCCCCAGTCCCAGAACAATTCACCGAGGCTCGCCTTCCCTTCCATCGCCCGCTTCTCGGCCCTGAACTTCTCCACGGCAGCCCAGCTGGTTCCTCCCGACCCGGAGACGTTTATCGCCTTTACGCCCGCAAGCTCAAGCTTCACTGCGGCTTCTGTGCCTATTCCCGCTCCGACTTCCTTGACGATTATTGGAACTCCCAGATTCTTGGAAAAATCATGGATCTTGTCGAGCACCCCCTTGAAGATGGGCTCACCTTCTGGCTGAATCACCTCCTGGAGGGGGTTGAGGTGGATCGCCAGCGCGTCGGCCCTGATCATCTCAATAAGCTTCTTCGCGTCGTCGAGAGAGAATCCTTTGGCCAGTTGGGCACCCCCGATGTTCGCGAATAGGAAGATCGAGGGAGCGTTCTTCCTCGCGACAGCGTAGGTCTTGGCCATCGCTCGTGAGAGCAGGCCAGCCCTCTGGCTTCCCACACCCATGGCGAATCCCATCTCCTCGGCGACCAAGGCGAGGGTGCCGTTCACCTTCTCGGCCATAGGCGCCCCGCCTGTCATCGAGTCGACCACTATCGGGGCCCTTAGTTTGTGGCCGAGGAAGGTCGTCGCGATGTCGATCTCATCCATGTTGAGTTCGGGGAGGGCGTTGTGGAGCAGGTGAACGCATTCGAGAAGTGTGGTTGACTCCCTCGCCTGAACTCTCTGCCCGAGTACTACCTGTATGCCCTCCTCTTTTCTCTTGATGACATCTTGGGCCTTGCGGTCGTTGCTCTTCGGCAAGCTAGGAGACCTTAACTACTGAGCCGTGAAAGCGGAGACCCTTTAAGGCTTTACAGAAATTATTCGTCGAGAACCCCGATACGAAAGAGACATCGGTCTCCCGCGACACAATCTTCAGGGCCTCGGTGACTTTCAACAGGATTCCTCCAGTCGCGTCGTCGGCTCTGCTCTTCCTCAGCTGTTTGAGGACTGATGCGTCCACCTCCTTGATCAACCTGCCGTTTCCGTCGAATATTCCGTCGACGTTGAATGCAAAGACGCACCTCCGAGGTCTCAGCAGCCTCGATAATTCAAGGCATATCGTATCGCCTGACATGATCCTGAACCCTCGGTCGTCCGGAATTACGTCTCCGAAAGTCACCGGCATGAGGTTGGAGTCGAGCAGTGCGTCAACCCATCGCGCCGCGCCCCTCGCACCTCCGAGTAGGGTGAACGGAGCGAAGGTGAACGGATGCAATCCGGTGTGCGTGAGAGA
>JACPTA010000112.1 GCA_016193005.1 Nitrososphaerota archaeon
ACGAAATCCTTCTTCGCATCGCGGGTGACTCTAGCGACTCGTCAATCCTTCGAGTATCTCAGAAATGGCCTCTTCCCGCATTACGCTCGTAAGGAGAAGGTCCCATCTCCCGTATCCTGAGACGCGACATCAACTACCACCTGCCATTTCTTCCGGAATTTTGGCAAATTTTCGTGTTGGCCTCAACGTGCGCGTCCCTTCTTTCAGTCAGTAGGAGGAGCTGGTCGAAGTCAACCAACATCAGCCTCAGCCCGCACGGCCTGAAGAGGCTCGAAGAGCCTTACCGCAGGCGCGCAACTGGGGGGCACGTCTATCTGCAGGTCGCACCTAAGCTATCCCTAGCGAGGCGTCCGTAACCCTCATCGACTGCTCCTTCCCGATGCCGCCAGAGACGGCTCTGATGGCATCTATGTTCTCCGGCGTGACGATGGCCTCTTGGTGAACGGCCAAGAAGAAGTAAGCTTCACCATCCGCGACACTCACGGAATCCTTCCAGACCACTGCCTCGTACACGTCGTTGCGGGGCCTGTTCATCTCCCTAGCCATGTCGATAATGCTCGCAGTCGACTTGAATCCCGCATTCGCATCGACCAATAGTACCCTGGGCTCCTTGGCGAGGGCGTCCAGAACTCTATCCCTCGTGGGTTGCCCTTTCAGGCTCGCGATCACGCTGTGAAGGTGCATGTGGGTTTCTGGAACTTTCAGGGCCATTGTGGTTATGTTGAGACCTTCGATGACAGACTGGACGTCCGGTCCGTGGTGTGAAGGCACTGTGACGGGATCTGGAACTATTGCGTCGATCGGTCCTTTGCTGGTCTCGTCAGGATCCGCGGCCCTTCGCACGAGTACCACCCTTGCCTTCAGGATGCCGAGACCAGAGTTCAGGGCGTGCAGCGTTCTACAGAGGGCTGTGGTGTTGCAGCTGACTACCCTGACCATATTCTTTCCCGCAGCTTTCTCAAAATTACACTGGGCGACGAACGAGAAGTTCGTCAGCGAATGTTCTTCTCCCCCTTGGAAGATCGCCTTGACACCGGCCCTCTCGTAAATGGGCTTGTTTCCCCTTCCGATTTCGTCGGGCGTGGCGTCAACCACGACATCTACCCTCTTCAGGAGGTCATTCAACGTCCCCTTCGTCTCGATGCCAGCCTTGGCGAACTCAGGGACGTGCCTGCCATCGGCAGCGTACAGGGGCAAGCCTTTCTCCACTGCCAGCCTCGCCCTGTAGTCTCCCCTCACCTTGGTGACCCCTTCGAGCTCCATATCCTTCTGCTTCAGAACGGCGTCCGCCACCCTCCTTCCTATCGTCCCGTACCCGTTGACCGCTACCCTAATCATTGGCTCCACTTCCTCGCGGACCTTTCCAGGGCGTCCATGAGGGGTAGTCTCTTTCCAGCCAGGTATTGCACTAGGGCGCCTCCGGCCGTGCTGACATGGTCGATCGAATCCTGAATGCCAAACTTGCTCAGGCTTGCTGTCAGGTGCCCTCCGCTGACTATGGTCGTTCCGAACGACGCCGCCATCGACTTTAGGAGCATCTCCGTGCCCTTGGAGAATTCGTCGTACTCAAAAGCCCCCGGCGGTCCGCTCATGAACACCGTCCCCGCCCCGCGGATGAACTTGGAATAGTGGTCGATGGTCTTCTCACCCACGTCAAGAACGGAGGCGGAAGAGGGTATTTGTGCGATGTCCATCTCTTTCCTCGCGCCATCAGCATCGACGGCGACGTCTTGTGGAAGCTCGAAATTGTCCGAATTATCTTCAAGCAACCGTTTGGCCTTCGACAGCAGCTTCTGCTCCGCCTCGACCTTCAGGTCCCCCTTGAACTTCCCATTGGCCTTCAAGAAGAGCAACCCCACCAGCCCCGTCAGGAGGACCTTGTCGGCCCTCTTGTTTGCAATCAGGGCATCTATGGCCTCGATGCGATCCGTGACCTTAGCGCCTCCAAGCACGGTGACGTACGGGCCCTTCTCGATCGAGAAAATCCTCTCCAACTTCATCAACTCTTTGGCCACCACCCTGCCGGAGCAGGTGGGCACGAGCTCCGCAAACCCGATGATCGAGGGATGAGCCCGGTGGGCAGTTGGGAACGCGTCCAGGACGCAGGCATCCACATGGTCCTTCAGGCGCTGAACGAGAACTGTCCTTTCCGCGTCTCGCGGGGCGTACTCCATCGCCTCTTCCGCCATGAACCTCAGGTTGTCAAGCATGAGAACTTCGCCCCGTTCAAGTTTGTCAATCCTGTTTCTTGCCGCCTCACCGAAGACATCTTCAACAAATTGGACCTCCTTGTTGAGTATTTTCGCGAGCGACAAGGCATGCTTCTTCATCGAAATGTAGTCGTACCTTCCGACTCGCCCCTGGTGGGACGCCACGACGGCCTTGGCCATATCCAAATCCCTAATCGTCATGGCCGCTTCCTCGAGCCTGCTCAGCTCGAGCAATTCTCCTGTTTGAGGATGGATCGGAGTATTAATGTCGACACGGACGAACACTCGCTTGTTCTCCAGGTCGAGGTCATCCATGGTCAGGATTTTCGCGGGCATCGATAGGTGACCCGATGACCGTGGATTAACGTATTATATGCGTTTGGCGGGGTGGGAAAGTACCTCCATCCGGCAATAGATGATAGGATAATTGTCTTACTTGTAAGAGCAGTCCTCTATCGCTGAACTCCATGGGCGTCCAGCTCGACACCATCTTAATTATCGGAGGGAATCGGCTTGCGGCGTGCGGAAAACTGTCGAAGCCGGCGGTGCGATAGCGTCGTTCGCGATATTTCTCGTCATCTTCGCAGTCGTCTCGTCTGGGGAAGCGCTTGGAGTAGAGGCCGGCCTGTTTCGGGCGGTTAACTCAGTGGCCGCATTGCCTCTCGTGAGTATCGTCGCGTTCGCAGTCACTCAATTCGGGTCTGAGTTCATCGTAGCCGCGATAGGTGTTGCTGTGTATGTCTCCTCAAGAGACAACAAGAAGCTCGGCCTACCAATCATAGTCGCCATCGTAATCTCCGATGTTGCTCTATTTCTTGTCAAGTCGTCATACTTCAGGCCCCGCCCTTACGAAGTCCTGAGCGGCGTGAATCTCCCATTCGGGAGGGACGAAGGATCTTCTTTTCCATCCGGACACACAACCCGAGCATTCGCCTTTGCTCCTCTCTTTCCACTCTTGAAAGGCAGGAAGTACTCCCCAACTATCATCCTAGCGATATTCGTAGGACTAACAAGAGTGGTTATCGGCGTTCATTTTCCTTTCGATGTCTTGGGGGGAGCCTCGCTCGGAATCGGATTGGCATTCCTGATGGGACTGCTGCTCGGGCCCATCCGCAAGATTATCCCTCGCTTGATCTGAACAGGAAGCCCGCTCCTACAGCGAGCAGCGCCCCAAGGATAGTCGACATCGATATCAACATTGATAATTGTGTCGGTGTAGCACGGCTTGCTCACGCTCTGATGTAATCGTTCCAGCCTTTCGATAGGAGCCAACATTGTTTGATGAACCCACTCTGCGGCCCCCTCTCTGGAATTGGTTGCAGTTTTAGCTGATAAACTGAGTTAGTCTTCCTCCGTTTCTCATCCCATATCAAGACATCCTTCTCTATGAAACCGAAATCGAGGAACTTTCGAAGCAGCTTCACGTAGAAGTTGTGGTAACTGTACTTTACGCCAAGCTTACCCTCCTCGAGATCTTTGGCGAAAAACCGGACCTCTCTTTTCGTCATGGCGAGATTCGCGCCCCTCTTCATATTGCTGATGAGCTTCTCCGCAGCGTCCAGGGTATCCTTTCTATCTCCGAAGAGAAGCTCGAGCACGTTCCCCGAATTTACTGTTTTGTTGTTCCAGAAAAGCTTCATACTCTTCAAGGTCGATGATCTAGTTCCCTCTCAGGGTATAGTTGTCCCAATGAGGCGAAAAATCTTTAGCCCTTGCTCAAAAATTTGATTATACTCGGAGCGGTGAGGAGTTAGGGGCTCGCCTGCATATCGTCATTACATATATACACTTATATACGACAAGAGGTTTAGTCGCCGTGGGTATCGAGTCCATGAGTATCATCACAGTTCGTGTCGACAGACAAACGAAGAAGAAGATGGAACAGTTCAAAGACGTTAACTGGAGCGAGGTGGTGAGGAAGGCGATCCGGGAGAAGATAGAGGGCACGCGGCGAAGTAACCTCGCACTTGCAGTCTTGTTGAACGAGAGAATCAGATTCAAAGCGCCGATGGGATACAACAGCACAAGCGTAATCCGCGAATGGAGAGATTCAGTTCGATGGAAGAGGTAGTGGTCGACGCGTCAGTTGTGGTCAAGTGGTTTGTGGAGGAAGAGTTCGAGAAGGAAGCTCTGAAGCTGAGAGATTCCTACGTTGAAGGAGCAATAAGCCTCTCCTCGCCTGCTCTGATGCCTTTCGAAGTAATGAATGGCCTCCAGGTGGCGAACAACAATGAGCAGTTTCTCACGGATGCGACGGAGAGCCTGACGCAATATGGGATCCGACTATTTCTGCCGCTCGGTCCCTACCTCAGTGACACAATGAAGGTCTCTGGGCGTAGCAGTGTTTCGACGTATGATGCAAGCTATGTTGCCCTAGCGGAGCGTCTCGGATGCCTGCTGTACACTGCTGATACGGAGTTGATCAACCGCCTTTCTGTCGACGACAAGAAGTATGTGCGGCACATATCAGACTTTCGGGCGTAATACGACCGACGCTGATCCTCAGCCTCGACTATCCCAGGCTGGACGGTCAGTCTAAGGAACAAAGACGATCCCCACCTAGCAGAAAACGAGTGGACAACAAAAGCAACGGCATCAGGGGAGTTGGTCTCCCCGCAGATAGTTCTCCTCTAGGGTTCACGGGCGGCGTTAATGCAACAAATGTTTAGTGTATGCTCTAGGGTCATTAGCCCACCCCTGCATCGAAAGAAGGGTGATGGCGTGGAAGAGGTGTTCTGGGATGCGGTTTGTGTCCCTGGAAGGGAACGAGTGAGCTAGTTAAGGCTGGGTGTCGCATGCCAGCAGAGCGAACCAGGTGTGAGCGTGGCAGAGCACAGTTGGCGGGGTTTTCGAGGTGCTTGACACCATGCCCCCTCGAGCGCTTTCTTGCTTGACGAAGGGCAGTTGCACTAATTGGTGCAGTACCGGCCAAATCCAAAGGAGCGGCTTACTCGCTTCTGAATGCCTCGAGGGTCAGCCAGTATGTCCGCGCTTAAACACCTGGACCACGAGATCACAGACTTCACCTATTGTCGAGAAGGCCTCGCCGAACGGGATTAGCTTGCTCGCACCGTCTGCCGCTGCACATCCCGCTATCATGACATCAAGGGCGTTAACTGGCTTGCCTACTCGCAGGAGATTACCATGATCTTTGCTGCCTCTTCTGCTGCGGCACCATCGAATGGCAAGGACGTAGCAGATGCGATAAGTGCCTTAACGCTCCTTTCGTGAGACGTGAGTTTCTTGTGAAGAACGTGCTGGAGGAGCTCGAATGACGTCACGGTTGAGATGGCGATCTCTTCTCCTCGCTTCTCAGCGTCGATGATAATGTCCTTGATGGCGGAAGTACCTTTCATTGACTCAATCACGGAAGATGTATCGAGCGCAATCATATTCTTGAAACCGTGAGTTTTCTGACCCTTCGAATATCTGCCTCAATCGCCGCCAGTTCAGAGTCGTTCGCCAATACTCCCGCAAACGACGAAAGCTTGATTCGCTTCTCAAGGATGCGCTCAAGTACGTCACTGAAGCTCTCGTCATCTCGCTTTATCGCTACAATCTTATTGTAAACTTCCTCCCTAATGGCGATGTTCTTCACCGGCATACACAGATATCTGTGTGTACGCACATTTAACACCTTTACCGTTCACCTCTATCGTGCTTGATATCTATATCGATAACGAATTGAGGTCGCTCGTATAATGCCCAGCTGTGACCGCACCCAAGATCAAATTTAGATGCGACTAGCGAAGAAATCCGCAGCAATTCTTGGCCAAGGCTTAGGGATGGCTGGAAGTAACATCACTAAGCATTCGCTGGCGACGCTTGTTCTTCCAAAAATACGATTTGACTTGTGAATGGCTTCCTCTCCATCTCCCTCAAAAGTTCTGATTCTTTGAAGGCGAAGACAGCCTTGGCTGCGGTGATTTGAGCGACCGCGAATGTGTAGCAGTCTGCGAGAGATATCGACCTTCCACATTTCATCGCGGATGCCAGAGTATG
>JACPTA010000136.1 GCA_016193005.1 Nitrososphaerota archaeon
CTCCTCGGGTTTGGGGTACTTCGCCACGTACTCCTGCAGCACCATCGAGACCGCGGTGTTGACCAGAGCGGCCACGTCTGCGCCGCTGAAGCCCTCGGTCATCTCGACTAGCCTCTGGACTTCGACCGTCTTTATTATCGGCTTACCGGCCATGTGAATCTCCAGTACACTCCTCCGAGATTCTTTGTCAGGCATTGGGATGTTGATGAGCTTGTCGAACCTGCCTGGTCTCAGGAGGGCCGAATCGACCATGTCGAGCCTGTTCGTCGCAGCGAGGACCACGACTCCTTGAAGCGACTGGATACCGTCCAGTTCGGTGAGCAGCTGGCTGACGACCCTCTCGGTGACCATGCTCTCTCCACCCATCCCCCTCGTTGGAGCAAGAGCATCAATTTCGTCGAAGAAGATTACGCAAGGAGCGGCCTGCCGAGCCCTCCTGAATACCTCCCTCACACCCCTCTCAGACTCTCCGACCCACTTGCTGAGCAGTTCGGGGCCTCTGACACTGATGAAGTTCGCTTCACTCTCCGTCGCCACCGCCTTTGCCAGGAGTGTCTTGCCGGTCCCCGACGGGCCGTACAGGAGTATGCCTCTGGGCATGGTGTACCCAATTGCCTTGTAAAGCTCAGGATATCTAAGCGGCCATTCGACTGCCTCCGCCAGCTCCCTCTTCACCGCCTCGAGCCCCCCTATCTCGGTCCACTTTACGTCGGGCGTCTCCAAGTAGACCTCCCTCATCGCGGATGGCATGACATCCTTCAGGGCGTTCTCGAAGTCGTCTCCCGTGACTATGAGCTTGTCCAGTATCTCGGGGCTGAGCCTCTCCTCCTCGAGCTTAAGCTGAGGCAGCATCCTTCGGAGGGTCTTCATTGCCGCCTCCTTGCAGAGGTACTCAAGGTCTGCACCGACGAAACCGTGTGAAACCGCAGCCAGCTTTTCTATGTCCACATCCTGCTGCAGGGGCATGTGACGCGTATGAATCTGGAGTATCTCGTTCCTTCCGGCCCTGGAGGGAACCTTAATCTCAATCTCCCGGTCAAACCTCCCTGGCCTCCTCAGGGCGGGGTCGATTGCATTCGGTCTGTTTGTCGCCGCAATGACTATGACCTTCCCCCTCGCCTCTAGTCCGTCCATCAGGGAGAGGAGCTGGCTGACGACCCTTCTCTCCACCTCGCCAGTAACTTCCTCCCTCTTTGGAGCGATCGAATCGATCTCGTCGATGAAGATGATGGTGGGTGCCTTCTCCTTCGCCTCCTTGAAGATCTCCCTCAGTCTCGCTTCCGACTCACCGTAGAACTTGCTCATGATCTCGGGACCGCTGATTGGGATGAAGTGGGCGTTGCTCTCGGTCGCCACCGCCTTGGCGAGGAGAGTCTTGCCTGTTCCTGGCGGCCCGTACAGCAGCACTCCCTTCGGAGCTTCCACTCCAAGCTTCTCGAAGATTTCGGGGTGCCGGAGCGGGAGCTCGATCATCTCCCTGACTTTCTGTATCTCTTCCTTGAGCCCTCCGATGTCCTCGTAGGTGACTTGAGGAACTCCTCTGAGGGCCTCGCCCTTCTCTGAAATTACAAAGACTGTCCTCTGAGTGATGAGGGCCGCATCGGCCACCGGGCTCACTCCCACGACCTGGAAGGTGAGCCTTCCACCGAAGTAGGGTATCATCACGTTGTCCCCCTTCGTGACCGGGACGCTCTCAAGCGCGTCTGCGAGATATCGCTCGTCTATCGGCGGTACGGCCTCAAGGGGAGCCACGACGACCTTCTCAGCTGGAGGAGCCTTTATCTTCTTGACAACAACCATGTCACCGATTGCGACGCCGGCGTTGTTCCTGATCAGTCCGTCAATACGGACTATCCCCCGACCTTCGTCGGACGGGTAGAGTGGGAGGCACTTTGCGACGGTTCTCCTCTTCCCTCTGATCTCGATGACGTCCCCGGTTGATGCATCAAGAGCATCCATGGCGTCATAGTCAATCCTGGCCACGCCCCTTCCGACGTCCCTCGTGTAGGCCTCGAGAACTTTGAGTTGGACTTGCTGTTGGCTCACGCCTTTGTCGCCTTCAGACAACTCTGACCCTCCTATATCCCTTATTAGTCTTCTCTTTGAGAGAGAAGATAATTTCCAGCAACCCGTTCCTGAATCCGGCTTTGCTCGTGTCCGGGTCCACTTCTCGTTTGAGCGCGATGTCAGCCATGTACTTCCTCCCGTCATCCCCTACCTTGAGGCTGACCTTATTCTCGACCGCTGAGACCTCGATACTTTCCTTCTCCACTCCAGGCAGCTCAACAATGAGCCTCAGCTTTCCGTCTTTCTCGTCGACCACCTGCTCGTGTATCGGGGTGCGGTAGCCGTCCTTGCCTTCGACCCTGTCTCCGAAGAATTGGATACTCGGCTTTCCCTCTGGGCCCACACCCATCGCGAATCCGGCGACCAGCGGCTTGGAGAGGCGTTGCTGGCCGGTTATCAGGGTGGACCTTAGCACGTCCTCTATCGTCTTCTCGAACTCGTCGAAATAACGGTCGAGTTCCTCGAGCATGTCCTTGAGGTACCTCCTTCTGTCGTCTTCCATTAACTGTCGGTTAATTCACCAAAAGTTAATGTTTAAAAACGTTTCGTTCCAGGAGATTGTGTTGACCCTTGCCAGGAATAGATGACATCGTATCTTCGAACTCGAGGATGAAGATCGCCGGCCTCATCTCAATCAGACCGAGAACCCTCGGAGAGCTTGCTGAGATAACCGGAATCTCCGTCCAGGGAGTGCTGAAGCATCTTGTCAGGCTGAGAAAGTCTGGCTTCCTGACCGAGTCCGAGCTGAGGGAGGGAAAGTACCTCAGGTACAGGAAGGTCTATTCGATAGAGGGACGGAGGATAGTAGATTTTTCGCAGGGAGACTTGATGGTGGCCTACATCTCGAAGCAATTCAATTTGCAGGAAGGAAAGGTCAAGTCTTCTTACGAAGAGCTGGAGACGGTCGCCGAGGACATGATCATCACAAGGAGGAGAATTAGGGACGCGATCAAGAGACTGGAGAGGCTCATAGAGGAGCTCTCCTACGGCCAGGAGAGGCTGATGACGATAACGCGGACTATCGGACTTGACAGGGAGGAGGAACAGATAGCCAGGATATTGTTCACGGAGGACGGAATAGATGACACGAAGAAGACCCTGTCGAGATACTATGGCCTCAAGGATGCTGAAGGCTCGGTGAGGAAGGTAATCGAGAAGATCAGGGGTGCTTAGAGATGCGCAAAGAAAAGTTCCTCGTCATGGTCACGAATGACGATGGAGTGCAGAGCCCGGGCATAATCGCCCTCGCCGACGCAATAGCGAAGTTCTCCAAGTTGAGGGTGATCGGGCCGGAGAGCCCTCAGAGCGCTGCCGGGATGAGCCTCACCTTTCACAAACCGCTCAGGGTAAACAAGCTGATCGTTGGCAAGCACAGTTACTTTGCAGTCTCCGGCAGCCCTGCAGATTCCGTGATGGTGGGGGTGAACAAGATTCTCTCCAGGAGGCCTGACGTGGTAGTCTCGGGAATCAACATCGGCGATAACATCACGATCCAAGACATTCTCGCCTCGGGCACCATCGCAGCGGCGCTACAGGCGGCGCTCCTTGGAATCCCCGCGATCGCTTTCTCGATGGACGTGCCAGAGGAGAAGACCTTCTTGCTCGGCAGCCAGTACCCCGAGTTTCAATTCGCGGCGAAGGTGGCTGCAGGGATAACACTCGAGGTTCTCCGCGAAGGACTTCCACCGGGCGTGGACCTGCTCAACGTAAATTTCCCGTGGGGGATGGACGCCAAGACGGACGTGAAGATCACGACGGTAGAGCGGAGGAAATACAAGGACTACGTGATAGAGAGGAAGGACCCGCGGGGTCACCCCTACTTCTGGCTGTGGGGTGCGAGACTTGCACAGGTGGAGGTGAACTCAGACGCCTACGCAATTCAAAAGGAGCATGCGATCTCCGTCTCCCCGATCGGATTGAACTTCTCGCCCGCGCAAGACAAGGCGGTGCGTGCGCTGGGTGACCGGATCCGTTTGCGAGTCAAGGGCGTGGTCTCTGAATGAGACTCAAGCCTCTCCTGGGTTAGGGCGACCTCAACAAACCCGTTCACTTGATCTTGGCTGGCTCCAGAGGATTTCCCAAACGGCAAGTCTCAAGACGCATGTCAGCCAGCTGATAGATTGTCAAGCATAAATATCAGACTTGTTGAGTCCTCGAAAACGAGAGCGGAGTTGCAGAGGGGGCCAAGGTATCAGAGATCGTTCGGTAGATGGGCACTTCCTCCACTCGTTCGCCCTTCTTTCGCCGGGATCACCGTGGTTACTCTCTCTACTTTGGTGAAGATCGCACTTCCTCCTCTCTTCATCGCGTCCCTTCCAAAGAGAGCCATAGGATTCTCCTACCCCAGGGGAAGGGAGGGGCAGGCTCTTGCCATCTCGCTGCTTGTCCTGACGGTGACGCTCCTACTAGCGCTCTCACGCTCGCTTGGCCTGCTGGCCATCCCTCTCGCATTCTGGGTCGTCGGTGGAACAGCTCTTGTGGTAATGTACAACTGTGCCACGCCCGGAATGGCCTTCGTGAAGGAACTTTGCTCAACTTGCAGACTACGACCACTGATTGAAGAGCACGAAGCTATGCATCTCGAAGGCGAAAGTTGCGAAGGTCCAGTCTGGAGCGTGACCAAGCAGAGGTACAGCTACGATGGTCTTGGCTTGGGGAACGATCCGCGAATCTGCTCTTTCTGTCCGATAGCGAAGCATCTGAAAGAGAACTAGGGCTGACGGTGCATTGGTCCACAGGGTCGCGGTAGTTGCGGTTATTAGGCTCCTAGGGCTAACTCATCATGAGTCGTTCGAATGGCGATGCAAATCGAAAAGCCCGACAGCCCGGACGCATAGAACTCGAGGAAGCATTTGCTAGGTTGGGCACGCAAACCGCGGTGGCTGAACGTTTCGGCGTCACGCGAGCAACAATATTGACGTGGGCGCTAAAGTGTGGCTTCAAGGTCGCTTCGCATCCGGAAATAGGTAGAGCTAAGGTGATTGAGAGGCTTCTGGCGGACCCAATAGATAGGGCTAGACTTGCGCAATGGCTAATCGATGAAGGCACAGTAAGCGTCTCTTATGACACGGTTCAAGACACAACTCGTCTAGTAGTGGCTGGGGGGATGACCGACGTCGAGGCAATAAGCCACATTGCAGGCATACTTAACGCGCCTGTTACCAACGCCGCTGTAAAATTCGATGGTCCAATCTTGCCCGTTTTTTCAATCGTTCTGAGGAGCGCCGAAGCATATGCTGTTCTCCGGATCCTGCAACCGGAACTCGTTGGCCTAAAAGCAGAGGAAGCTGAAGCCGCGTTGGCCTACTTTCCACCTTCCGGGTACATGAGAGGTAGACACACCACGGATGAGTTTCTCCTCCCAATTTGGAGAGATTTTGCGACAAGAGTCGTACACCGCTGGAATGCAAGGCCGGATAAAACGAGCCAGAAGGAACCTAATACCCAAATATCTTAGAAATTCGAGTGAAAAACGAGCTTGACTCATCGCGTTGCGGTTGTAGATCAGGACCTCTGCCACTCCGACAAGTGCGGTCTGGAGTGCATAAGGGACTGCCCGGTCAACATAAACGGTGAGGGATGCATTGTTCTTGGGGAGAACAAGCTCGCAATCATCTCAGAGGAGCTGTGCATCGGCTGCGGAATCTGCATCAAGGTCTGCCCGTTTGACGCGATAACGATACTCAACCTGGGCGAGGAGCTGAAGCAGGACAGGATTCACCAGTTCGGGATAAACACATTCAGGCTATACAGACTGCCGGTCCCGAGGAAGGGTCAGGTCGTCGGCCTCGTCGGGAGGAACGGGATTGGGAAGTCGACGGCACTGCAGATATTGTCAGGGCAGGTCGTTCCAAATCTGGGCGACTACGAGCACGAGCCGAAATGGGACGGGTTCCTTGACTACCTGAGCGGGAGGGAGCTTAAGGAGCACTTCAAGAGGGTGGCAGGTGGGGAGCTGCGGGTCTCGCTGAAGCCCCAAGCCGTCTACAAGCTGCCCGAAGTCTGGGGGAAGGACGTAAGGTCGCTCCTGAGGCAGATGGACGAGATGGGCAGGATGGGGGAGGTGGTCGAGGAGCTCAGCCTCTCGGATGCGCTCGAGAAGAAGATGAGTGAGCTGAGCGGAGGGGAGCTGCAGCGCGTTGCCGTGGCCGCAGCTTCCCTGAAGGATGCCGACCTCTACCTCTTCGACGAGCCCTCGTCGTACAACGACGTCTTCCAGAGGCTCGCCGTCTCGAAGCTTGTCAGGTCGATAGCAGAGAGCGGCAGGTCCGTAGTTCTCGTAGAGCATGACATCGCCTTCCTCGATTACGCCAGCGACTACGTGCAGATCATCTACGGTGAGCCCGGAGTCTACGGGATAGTCTCATCACTCTATCCCGCGCGGAGCGGAATCAACTCGCTGATCGACGGCTATCTCGCCCGGGAGAACGTGCGTTTCAGGGAGAGGGCCGTCACGTTCGAACAGGCGACGACGGCAGATGAGCGGCAGTCGGAAGAACTCTTGGTGGAGTACAATCAGCTTTCGAAGAGCTACCCAGGATTCAGGCTGAGGGTAGCCGGTGGAAAATTGCGCAGGGGCTCCACAGTCGGTGTGGTAGGTGCGAACGCCTTGGGAAAGACGACCTTCCTTCGGATGATCGCGGCGGAGGAGGCGCCGGACGGAGGGGACGTGAGCGTCAGCGAGAAGGTCGCCTACAAGCCGCAGTACCTAAAGTCGGACTTTGCGGGTACCGTCCAGGAATTCTTCTCGAGCGGCATAGGCACGAAGCTGGATGACTCGAACCTGCAGGCTGCCCTCGTCGCTCCCCTGAAGATCGAGAAGCTCTACCCTCGTAACTTGAACGAGCTGAGTGGAGGGGAGCTGCAGAAGGTCGCCATCGTGGCCACCATGGCGCAGGATGTCAATCTCTACGCGCTCGACGAGCCGTCGGCCTTCCTCGACGTCGAGGACAGGTTCGTGGTCGCGAAAGCCCTGAACAGGCTGGTCAAGGCGAACGGCAAGTCCGCTATCGTCATCGATCATGACATACAGCTCATCGACCTCGTATCAGACGAGCTGCTCGTCTTCAGAGGCACGCCCGGGGCGGAGGGGATGGCGATGGAACCGATGAGCAGGGAGGACGGGATGAACGTCTTCCTCAAGGAGATGGGCCTCACATACAGGCGAGACGTGAACACTGGGAGACCCAGGGTAAACAAGCCGGGGAGCAAGCTCGACAGGGAACAGAAGGAGAGGGGGCAGTACTACTACGTCAGCAGGGAGCCTGTTCCAGAGGCGGCGCCCTAGGTCAAGGGGTGGGAACCTCTATTACCAGCCGATCCATCCACACTTTGTCGAAAGACGGGAAGGGGTGAATTCGCTGGCAAGACTGCTGAGAGAGATCCCGCATCCCTCCGGAGACGCTCTGGAGAGCGGGGTGGACGTCATTGGGGATATTGCGATCGTGAGATACGACCCGTTGCGCGACATGCGGGCGATCGGAAAGAAAATCATCGAACTGCTCAAGAACGTCAGAGCGGTCTACGGACAGGAGGGTGGAATCGAGGGAGAGTTCAGGCTCAGAAGGCTCCGGCATCTCGCGGGTGAACAGGGGACGGTCACAGTTCACAGGGAGAATGGCTGCCAGTTCCGTCTCGACGTTGCGAGATGCTACTTCTCGCCGCGCCTCTCGACGGAGAGGCTCAGGATCGCGGAGATGGCAAGAGACGGCGAGCAGATCCTCAACATGTTCGCCGGAGTTGGGGTATACTCGATAACTGTTGCCAAGAAGAGAGAGGTCCATGTCGAGAGCTGCGAGTTGAGCAGAACGGCGTTCGAGTTTCACCTGGAGAACAACAGCCTCAACAAGGTCGCCACGAGGGTCAACGCAGTCAACGACGATGCTGCGAACCTCCCTTCAATTCTGAAGGAGAAGTTCGACAGGATTCTGATGCCCCTCCCGTCCAACTCCGACAAGTTCCTCGGCGCGGCCCTCGCCCTTGCAAAGGAAGGGGCTGTCATTCACTACTACAGGCATGTTTCGGCCGAGAATCTTGCCGAGGCGAAGGGGGTGCTCGACGATGAACTTGCGCCGATCCTCCCGCACCGCAGCGAGACGAAGGTGAGGAAGGTCAGGGAGGTCGGGAAGAGGTACCTTGAGCTTGCGGCGGATATTAAGCTGCCCTAGAAGGGCAGCTGCTGGCTGTACCTGTAGAGATGGGCGATGACGCCGAAGGCCACGAAGACTGTTCCTATCTCGAATAGTGCAATGTTCCTCAGACCGGTCTGGACAGCCTCGATGGCAAATGCGTTCAGGAGCACCTGCATGGCGATGAGCAGCAGGAAGAGCATCGTGATCCATTCACGGGAGAGCAGCGGGCCTGCGATCGGGGCGCCAGCCCTCCTCACCCTCTCTTTTGCATTCAGGTATCTGATCACTCCGTAGGTAATTGCGAAGGAGACTGCAGTCAGAACTATCATCGAGCCGAAGTAGACCGTCGGCGGGACGTAGAGCCGTTCGAGTGTGGTCAGTGTTGTGTCTGGGTGGACGTACGCCCCCCAGGTGGTGGTGGCGATGACCTGCCCGATGCTAGTTATCCCAAGCGCGGTAAAGAAGGGCCTCTCCTTCCAGCTCATCTTCTTGGAGGTGTCGACGAAGGGCACGACCGCGAACATCAGGAGCAAGAGAGCGGGGATCAGCCCCGCCATCGTGAACTTGTCGAGCTCGGTCCTCAGGAGGGCGTAGAGACTGGTGAGATACCACTCAGGGATGGTCAGCTGGCCGCTGCCCGGGTTGTAGGGAGTTCCGAGCTCGACGGGGAAGAGACCCGATACCATGAAGATTCCTCCCGTCACGGTTGAGACGACCGGGAGGTCGAAGACGAGGTACTTGGGGAAGTGGAAGAACGTCAGGATCAGCATGAACATCGGGAGGATGAAGACGTGAGCAGCGTAGAGGCGGAGGATGAAATCGCCGAAGCCAGTGCCGAAGGTCGCGACCCTGATCGCCGAGCCTGTGATCGGGCCGAAGGACGGCGAAGCGTTAGCCAGGGAAGCCCCTATCTCGATTGCCAGCCCTGCCCTCTGGTTGAAGATTATGTCGTAGCCGGTGAACGCCTCGAGGACGGTGACTAACCCATAGATCACACCGGTCACCCAGATTATCTCGTTCTTGATCTTGAACCTCCCGCTGAAGTACTGGTAGTAGAGGTGCAGCGCGGCGAGGAGGACCATCGCGTTCGAGGCGGTGTAGTGAAGGTTCCTCAGGAAGTACCCGTAGGGAATCTTGTCGTTGATTAGGGCCACGCTCGAAAAGGCGCAAGAGGAACTTCCGCATCCTGGCAGCGTGGGCTGGTAGAAGACCATCAGGAGGCCTCCGGTGATCCCCAGTAGCAGGAAGACCACACCCGTGAGAACGCCGAGGTAGCCGAGCGGGCTGACGAACCTCTTGGGGAAGGTAAACTTGGTTCCGAAGAAGAGCGTCCTCTCAAGCCTGTCGACGAGGTAGTCCCAGAACTTCTCGACGGTGTTCTTGTTCTTATCCTGCGTCGCCATCTCATCCCGCCTCCTTGTAGACGTTGACCTTCCCATCCTGGTACAAAGCCCTACCCATTCCCAAGACTCCGTTGCGGTTGACCTCCCAGACGGGCGGCTCGATGTTGAGAGCTCCATCATTGTCCGCTGTAAGGATCAAGATAGGCATGGCATTCGTGGGAGGAGGTTGTATCGCGGCGGGTCCGGCAGTGGCCAGGCCGTCCGGGAGCCTGTAGGCGCTCCCGTGGCAGGGGCACTCATACTGCTTGTGCCCTTCGGCGGGATTGTAATTCGGGCTGCACCAGAGGTGGACGCAGACCTTGTTGAAGGCGACGAACGCGGAGGCGTCCTTCATGTCTCCGCCGAGCTCTGCGGGAAGCCGTATGAGCTCATATTTTGTGAATGTGTCGGCATCCGCAGCATCGAGTGTGGAGTCTCCCGATGAGGGATAGCTAATCACCCAGTTGGAGTTGGGAGGGAAGGTTTGGAGGTCGTTTACGTTCACGACCTTCCCGGCAGCTGCTTTGTATTCGGGCTTGTTATCGATCACCACCTTCTGCCTCTGATATTTGCCAGGATTCTTGATAGAGGCAGATAGAAATTCACCCCACGGAACAAAGGGTGCAAGAATCAGCAGTGCACCCAAGACCGAGAGGAACCGGATGAACCCCCGCCTGCTAGGTGGCTTCGGTGCGGCAGCCGGCGGTGTGGCTGGCCGCGGGCCGGCGGGAGGAGCTACGGGACGAGGGGGCGGCGCCGGTGCACCGGGAGGTCGAGGGGGGAGTGGTGCTGCCTGAGGAGGCTTAGGTGGAACGGGCGCAGTTCCTGAGGGGGGAGGAGTCGGAGGTCTAGGTGCCTGCGTTGTCGCGCTCGTTGGACTAGCAGGTTGCGCTACAGGCCGGTAAGAACCCGGCGGGATTGGAGGCGGCGGTGCCGCAGCTCTCGAAGGAGGGGCTGCTGCTGGAGGGGTAGGAGGCTCCTTCTGAGCCTCGCCTGCTGGCTGAGGCGCCGAGGCGGCCTTTGCGGCCTTCTCGTCCTTCTTCTCCTCCGACAAAATATTTTCTTCCTTAATCCGTCCGCCACAAGCAGTTTTTAAGAGATTCGATTGGAGCGAGCGGTGGCTCTGAGCTCTCGATCCGACGCCAACCCCGCCAAATTATTTATTACCCATTGAAGGGCGGGTTCGAAACAGGAGATGGCGCAGAAGCAACAGGGATCGGTCGCTGTAGGTGTCACGATCGCAGTGACGCTGATACTCGTGTTGGCGTCGATCGGTTACTATCAGTACATCTACGCGCCATCAATACCGACCTCCAACACGGCGACCACCACCACACCGAGCAATCTCAAGACTGTGATAGTCAACATAACTCTCAATTCAGTCTCCGCCTGCGGAGGTCCTTCGGGCACCGATTCGTCCCTTCCCTCGACGTGTGACGCGTACTCACCCAATCCGACCAGGCTTGTCGCAGGTGTGAACAACTCAGTTATCTTCGACAATGTTGATACTGCTGTCCATACTGCAACCGCGTTCGACAACTCCTTCGACACGGGGATACTCAACGGTGGTGAGGAGAGTAACTCAATGGTGATCGAAAAACTCGGGGAAAACACGTACTTCTGCGCGGTCCATCCCTGGATGAAGGGGGAGCTGATCGTCCTGCCGGCATCGGGAACGACCGGCGTCGAGACCACCACGACGACTGCGACAGCGACCGATAATCAGGAGGTGAGCTCGACCTCACCCGCTGCTACATCGACCACTTCGGGTGTGGTTGTCTCGATAATCAAGGGTTCGGGGATAGATCAATCGTCGCCAGGATATTCACCCGCAGCGATAAATGTCGTGATAGGAGTCAACAGCACAATCACGTGGAGCAACGATGACACCTCACCGCACACGGTCACCGACAGGAATGGGGCCTTCGACTCGGCGAACATGAACACTGGCGCGACATTCACCTTCACCTTCACGACGGCCGGGACTTACGATTATTACTGCCTGTATCACCCGTGGATGAAGGGGACTGTGGTCGTGAAGGGTTAGGAAGAGGCCAAGGAGATCACGAAACCGCCCTCGCGACCAGCTTTGCAACCCTGACCGGCTCCGGAATCCCCCCTTGGAGGGTGAAGATCTCAAGGAGCCTTCGGACCTCTGAGTCGGTGATAGAGCTGGCCCTGAAGTAGACGTTGTAACCGGTCTTGAGTAATATGCGCTTCCTCCTCCCTAGTTTCCTGTATGCTTCCAGCTTCTTCTGGGCCCCGCTCCCAAAGTGGTGCCTTATCGAGCGCCCTATCCCCTTTGACTCCTTGTAGGTGACGCAGACTACTGGCACATTCAAATCCTCGGCCAAAGCGTCCACGTCGACGATGTTGTAGAGGCTGATGATGCAGCCAGAGAGGATGACCACGTTGACGTCGTTCCTCCCCAGCTTTCGGTACATGCGGGCTATTGCCTTTGTGGCGTCATCTCCCTCCACGGTAGCCCGTCCGATGACGAACCCATCGGTCACCAGGTCCGACCTCATCACCACACCGGCCAAGGTCGATTTTCTGTCCCCGCTCTCGAAACTTTCAGCAACTCCGAGCGCCCTTATCGCTCGCTTGTTCAGGTGGAGCCTCATCCAGATACTCAGTCCCTCGTGTGGCTCCGGGCGCTCCCCTGCATTTATCGATGTGGGGACGAACTTATATGAACCCTGCATGTCACTTTCTTTGGCGTGAATGAAGTAACAGAGTTATGGAAAGTCCAACATGACCGGAAGGCATTTGACTGACACGCCACTTCAAACTAACCTCGCGACTAGACGAGTGTGAGAAGGTCTCGCAGACCATCGATAGAAATTAGGAAATTCCTCAGTGAGAGGAGAGATACAACCGCCACTCCATCCACTATTCTTGGCCGCTCATCAAGCAGGGTGAGTATTACCGTAACGATCGGAGCGCAGTCGTTCCCGACCCGCTTCCGCACCGCCTCGGACCTATCCCGTTGGTACCTCGCGAAGGTCGCGAGACCTGCGTCGCCTATTGTCTTCCTCCAGTGCTTGCAGTCCACCGAGAGCGCAAGCGAAGCGGAGCTAGCGAAAATATCGACCTGCCTCCTCGGCTTCTTCAGGGAGAGGTTCTCACTAACTTGGAAACCTGAGGCGCGAAGGATGTTCGCACAGAACCCTTCGAACTCTCTCCATGAAAGGGCGCGGGCGATTTTCTCAAGAGGATATCCGGTCTTCACCAGAGCTACTGCGTGAAGTGCCAGATTGGAGAGCGAGTCCGTTCCGACTCCGAGCTCAATTGCCGTATTCTCCAGCAGCTTTGATGCACTCTCCTCTGAGCCGCACCTCTCAGAGAGAAGGGAGAGGAATGCTCCGCTGGTGGTACGCATGCTCGGAATTCGAGTTCTCAAGAAGACCCGGCCTAAAAGCGCCCCGACGATCGCTATCGGGTGGAGCGCGAGATCATTAGGTAGAGCAGGTAGCCTCTGTCAGTTGACTTGTAGAGCCTCTCCCTAGAACCAGTATCCTCGTATTCTACGAGACCCATCGTTCGCAGCTCGCCCAAGGCCCTACTCACGTGGCTAACGTGCTTCTTCTCGAGGCTCGCGAGCTCAGTCGGCGTCCGGGGACGGAAGAGGATGTACGAGAGTAGTCTGAACCTTACCCCACCGCCGGCAATCTCTGTAGGGAGGACTTCCAAGACCTCGTGGTTTGGGATGTAGCGAGTTAGATATGTCTTTCGCATCAGAAGGAGCTATCCAACGAGCCTGATTGCGCCCTCAACGGCTGAGATGGGCTGGTATTCGACGGCCTTCACAAAGTTGTCGTAGATGGTGAATTGGCGGGAGGAGAGGTATGCCGACTTGACGGCTCCGTACTCCGCCGAGGCGGTCTTGGAGTCGGCGAACTCTACGACGTAGGATACCTGGACGCTCCCACCGACCGAGTCGACAGAGATCAGCGTCGCCTCCCCCGTCCTAACAACCCCCGGAAAGTTCTGCACCTGAATTCCAAGATGACCTCCGCCGCCTCCGACGGTGTAGAGCATCTGAGTCACGTCCTTTCTTGAGAGTATCGACGGCGAGGCTCCATACAGCACATTCAACGATTCGGTCACTGCGGACCTTGCGTCAGCGGTACCTGCCGAGAAGGCGATCGCGTTGTCGCGAGGGACGACTGCAACCCAGCCTGGCTGCGTGTTCGTTCCAGGGTTGACCTGTACTTCGTAGAGTGTGGAGTCGCCAAAATTCGAGGGGGACTGTCCATCCTTAGCAAGCACCTGGGAGAACCTTTCGAAGGTCGGCTTCATCACGAACGCAACATCGACCGTCGCGTTTGGGGAGACAAGGGTGATCGAGGCGATCGCCCTAACCTCAGAGTTGTTCAGCAGGATCTCCGGTGAGATCACGTGGAGGATCACCTTCTCGGGCGGAAGTGATGAGTTGATGGCGTGGAGCATTGTCAGGTTCTTGAAGCTTACTGCGAGAACGTTGGAGGGTGTGTACCTTCCCCAGAGGGTATCATAGTTCGGAATATTTTCGGGGAGCGACGAGTATTGCGGGCCGAGAGACGCGGAGTAGAAGAACCCGAAGAGGCTGATGAGGGCGGCGATAGTTATCACGAATGAAAATAGGAAGGCTCTTGACCTCTTCCGACGGTTCAAGCGAGTTTGGGCCGCCGAGAGTAGTTACGCTTTATAAGGGTTGGACGGCCAAAACGGTTCCTTGCACTGGCTCGCGGATGCTTCTCTATCGTCTGTGAAGGAGGGGGCGATATTCAACGGGATAAATATCCCTGTCGCGGCCATTGCCACCCTCCTTCTCGGCTTCAAGTTCCTCGATGCGATCGGTCTTATCCTCCTCCTCGAGGCTACCGGGTTGATGCTTGGAGGAGGAGCGATGGAGATGGGGGCCGCGGCGTCTACTAGGCGGCTAGCCTCGATCTTCCAGGGCAAGAGGATGGAGTGGAGCAGGAAGGAGTACAACGATGCTCAGAGAAGGGGTGCAGTCTTCACCATCACTGGGGTCTTGCTCCTTGCAGAGTCGCTTCTTATGGCGGTCCTTGTCTTGCGCTAGGACAAAAAGGGAGGGTCGGTCTCTAGCTCCGTTTCCTCATCGAGAGGGCGATAGCTATAAGACCTAACACTATTGCTATTCCGATTGCCGCATAGGCTACGTTCGTGAGAGTCGATACCTGGCTGCTGAGCGTGCTCAGTTGTGAGCTGACAGAATTGACTGATGCCTGGACGTTGCTGACGTCACCTTTTGAGGCTGCTCCGGATTGGACCTGGTTCAGTGCATCCTGCGTTCCACTCTGAAGGTTGGAGATGCTCTGCTGGAGAGAGCTTAGACGCTCGTTGATTCCTCCAGCTAGGTTCTTGATGTTGCCGTTCGTCACCAACAACCCGTCGTTCACTGCCTGCGTGATTGCGCCAATCACATCTGCAAGGGTGCCGACAGTGATTGTGCTTGTTGGACCGTACGCTGGCTGTGTCACGTTGGCTGCTCTGCCGACGCTAGGCGCCAAACCCCCGAAGTCGGTGAATAGCTGTGCCTGGATGAGTGATGCTTCGTTCAGGCCTGTCACTGCCACGTAGTTTGCCGGTATGCCCGTGAAGAGGACCTGATACTGCACGGATCCGCTCACATCATGCGGGACGTACGAAATCGTGTAGGTCCCAGTGCCTGGAGTGGTGAGTGCATAGGCTACGGGAGTCCAGGTTGTGCC
>JACPTA010000137.1 GCA_016193005.1 Nitrososphaerota archaeon
GAGAGCCCCAAGATCGAAGAGAGCTCCCTGTAGCTGTAGCTCTCTTTCAGGGTAGCCAGGAGCTCGACCGAAGATATCCTTGACTTGACGTCGGCTACCCTACTCATTTCATCTTCTCCTCCGAATGTTGCCTCAAACTACTTGTGTAAAAATGTTAACAATGGCCTGCTGGCGCCATCCATCTTAGCATATCCTTGCTACCTTCCCAGCAATATCCGCAACCATACGGGGAGAAATTCCTTGTACGGGTAGTAGAGGAAGAACCAGCCAAAAGTGGCCGCGAGGAAGACCCATGCCATGACCCGCGGAAACCAATCCCGAGTGGTGACATAGGCGCATCCGATTGCGATTGCAGGAATCGCTTGGATAATGTAGTATGGGTACGTCACTCGACCGAGCGCGTAGAGGATGATGTAAGGGAAGTATGTCCACAGGAACCAGACAAGCGCGAACGCGGCTGCCCGAAAGTCTCGTGATGCCCTCTCCACAAGACTCCGCTTCGCCAGTACGACTAGTACGAAGGGAGCCCAGAGAAAGGTCAGCCATGTCTCGAGTTTGTTCGTAATCCCGTAGTAGCCGGCCCCGATGTAGTTGATAGTGCCGGAGGGCGAATTCACCGTCACCGTCGTGACCAGGTACCCGATCGGGGTGTAGTAGAGCATCCAGTCGATGGGTGTGATTGGCGTCCCAAGCTGACTGTCAGTCCACCCCTTCCCTGTGAGCGATGAGCCGTAAGACAGGATGAATCGAACGTGGTCAAGGAAGCTGTGAACTGCTGAGGTGGTGAAGAGGCTGTCATATATCTGAGTCCCCAATGCAAAGACAACCACAACACACACCAGGATTTTCATCGATCCGTAGATCCTCTTCCTGAATGCGCCGTCGCCGAAGAGGGAGTGGTAAGAGAGGAGAAAGAGGACGAAGAAGATGGATGTCTCTTTGGAGAGGCCGGAGAGCCCCAGGAATATCCCTGATAGCACGTAGCGATTGAGGCGCCAGATTCTTGTTCCTCTCAGATAGACCAGAAATGACAACAGGGCGAAAAAGATTGCGTGGGCGTCGATGACAGCGATGCTAGAGTGGACGAAGAAGAGAGTGTCGAAGGCGAAGAATAATGAAGCGTAGTATGCCAACCTCCTATTCGGCGAGATGGCCAAACATATGGCGAAAAGGACGGGGATGCTCATGCTGCCCATGAGAACCTGGAAAGACCTCCAGCCGAACACGTTCAACCCGAAGATCTGTATTCCAGCAGCGATGAAAGCCTTCGAGAGGAACGGGTGCTCCATGTTGCAGTTGTCAAGGTAGGGCTCGCACTTCGTACCCGAGAGCAGGGTCTGGGCGGCCGGGACGTAGTAGACCTCGTCCATTACGCATCCGTAGACCTGCTTCTCTTTGCTGTAGCAATCTGCCGTCGCTGGCACTCCTATGATGTAGAAGTGGGAGACGAGGATGCCACCGGTGAGAAGCAGTAGGAAGAGTATTGCCCGCCTGAGTTCAGGGCGAGTCATGAAGAGGTGCGTTGTTCCAAGAAATGCCGAGGCCGCTGACATGGCCGCAAGGATGTATGCTGGCGGGAACAGGAGGGGAATGGGAACGAGGCTGGGGGAGTAGGCGTGGAGCGCGACCAGAAACAGGAGGACGAAGGAGCTGGCCAGTGCCAGCACGGCCGACAGGACAAAAGAGAACCTCACATGATTCCGCTCTGATTCCAGACTCTCGCCCTTCCCGCTCGGGAAGCCGACGTGTCATGCTATTACCATTTATCGCACATTGAGCACGCGGCAAAATTTCAAATACCCATCTTTCCACCTTGGCCTGAATAGAACAAACCCTTGTCTTCGATGGTATTTCGAAAATTTGGCGAGGAGATTAGCAGTTTTGTCGGAAAACTGGTCTTGGTCGAGGTGGTCGATGGAAAGCACTACACGGGAGTTCTCGCAGGGATAGACGAGAACCTCAACATCATCCTCGATAAGGTCACGGGTGCGGGAGAGAACGTCTACAAGGTGGCGGTGAACGGCACCAATGTGAAGGAGATCAAGCTTACTGAGAAGCCCTTCGACTTTCGAGCGCTGGCCGAGAGATTCTCCAGGGTTTTTCCCGGCCTCGTGACGGTCAGGGAAGACATCGGGGCGATAATCGTGATGGACAAGATCAAGGTCACGGAGAAGGGGGTCGCCGAAGGTTCTGGGCTGGCCGCTGAGAAAGTGAAGGTCATCTTCGACGAGTATCTGAGAGAGAAAAAAAAGTAGAGTTCGGACAAGATTAATAGAATAAGCCCTTGCCGAAGGGCCGTGTCTCAGGAAGCGGAGGGACTGCCGCCGGGACAATACTGGGGCAGGAAGTGGATCATCTATGCTGCCCTCGACATCCCGAAGATAAGGGCGGAAGATTGGAAACTGAAGCTCTCGGGGTCGGTCGGCAACAAGCTGGAGTTCTCCTACGAGGATTTTCTGAAGCTCCCAATGAAAAAGTATCACCGGTCCTTCCATTGTTTGCTTCCCGATAGCTTGGTGTACGCAAACCCCGAACCGCTGGAGATTAGGAGCGTGAGGCCAAGCACGAGAGTAGTCGGGCGGGACGGAAAATTGCACAGAGTGAGA
>JACPTA010000138.1 GCA_016193005.1 Nitrososphaerota archaeon
TCGGTCTGTGTATGTGAGCGAATCAAGGAGCCCTTCGGCGTACCCCACGCTGAGCATCGCAAGTTCGTCTTCCTCGTTCGAGAGATGAGTCTCGGCGTCCTTCATGTAGAGCTCAGCGTTCTCCAGCAAGTTCTTGTAGGAGTCGCCCAATGATTCCCTCGCCTTCGCAAGCGCCCTCCTCGTCTTCTCCACATATTTAGGGACGAGCACCTGTGCGGTCCGCTTGACCTTCGCCGCATTGTCCTTCACCTCATTTTCAGGTATTCCGCATACGACGGATACGGATTCGACTTCGGTAAAATGCATCCCCCCGGGCACGATGATACAGTGAGGCGGGCGCCCGAAATCCACTTCAGAGAGTTTTCCAAGGGGACCCGCTTGAATCCTGAAATCGCCCGCTCCAATCCTACTCAATACAATGATGAACGTGCTCTCGTCAATGACCGCTCTCTTGAAATTCAGCTCGGCCGCCGTTAGCCCATGAATCGCGACGGCGGGGTCGACGCCCCTGCCCCTCTCGACGTCGAACTCCAACAAGAGCAGTGTGTGCAGACCGTATCGCAAGTTCTGGTGGATGGTCTGATAGACCTGTCTGTGGAGGCTCGTGTCGTCGCCGGTGTATGTCACCATCTTTCCGAATTTGTAGTAGTGTAGACCGGATTCGCTGGCGACTGCCGAGACGACGGTCGCTCCGTGAATCACTCTTGTCTGGATTTCGTGCTTCATTGCCCTCACACGAAGTTCCGCGTGTGTCGTCGCAATCATGGGGTCTCCTTGGACTGTAAGGACCACCTTTTTCCTGGAAGCCTCCTCAAGAATCCTCCGCCCATCTTCAACAAACGCCCTGTCAACGATGACAAGCTCCTTCCCAGTTGCCCTCGTCAGCTCTTGTAACATGGCTGGCTCGTGGGGCGAGGTGTAATATTCGAGATAACTGATGTCAGATTCCCTTATTGCCTCGATGCTCTCAAGGCTGATTCCTCTTCCACCTAGGCCGAGACCGGCGAAAGTTAGTTTCCCCAATTCCGACTATTCTCGAAAATTACTTCTTTTAAAGGAAAGCTGCCTTCGATATCAGGCCGACAAAGGCGTAAATAACATGCTGAGAAGCACAGTATGTGTCCCACTACATCATCCTGATTAACTGGACTGAGCAGGGCGTGCGGAACGTAAAAGATTCACCCAAAAGAGCAGCGGCGGCTCGGCGCCTCGCAGAACAGGCAGGCGGGAAGCTTCATCAGATCTACTACACCATGGGTCAATACGACATCGTGGCCCTTGCCGAGGCACCAAATGATGAAACCATGATGCGAATCAATCTTTCATTGGGGAAGCTGGGGAATATTCGCACGACAACTCTCAAAGCCTGGACCGAGAAGGAAGCCGGCAAGATAATCGCCAAGGTCAGGTAGGGGATAGACGGGCCGTCCTGAACCGATATTCCGTTCCTGTCTTTTGTAACTTCTCGAATGTAAAGTAAATATCCATGACTGGCTCGCCCCAGGAATCGCGGGCCTTTCAGGTTAGACACACGGACAGCTTTTGCCTAGTCCACGAATTTATCCTTGTTAAACTGGCACCTTTATCGTGATTCGCGAATACATCGGTGCTTTTATTCGCTCAGCAATTCACCTGAGTTGAAAGAATCTTCGATAACTTTGGACTCAGATCTCTCAGAAGTGACGGGTCTGCTGCTTGGGGACGGATGTCTATCGAGATTTACGAGCGGTGGTCGTGTCCTGTTTGAGGTCGCATTCACTGGGAATCGCTCCGAATTCGGCTATTATCGAGACTTTGTGAAACCCACACTGGAGAGGCGATTTCAGCTTCGGGGTCAGCTGCAGCTGAGAAGCTATAGGACGGTGCGGCTCCACTTTCGAAGCGGCCGAATAGTACAATACTTCTCATGCTTAGGAGTGCCCGTGGGTAAGAAGCACGACGCGACTATCCCCATCGCGATTCTTCAAGACCTCAGACTTCTAAAATCTTTCATTCGCGGCCTCTACCATGCCGAAGGATCATTCTATCGTCGCTATTCGAAGATGTACAAAGGTCACAGCAAGATCTACTCTCACTTGATGGTCGTGCAATTCCGAACAAAGTTGCACACTCTAATGATACAGGTACACGACTCATTACAGAGACTGCGAATCCGAACGACCAAGCTATCGGGAAGCAATGGGGTTTTTACTTTTCGATTAACAGACCAAAAGGAAATTGCGAAATTCTTTACCGAGGTGAAGCCTCGTTTCAAATGCACACCACCCAAATAGTAGCAAGAAGTTTTAATCCACCCGTTTGGCCCAGCTCAATGCGGGCCTGTGGCTCAGACCGAGCATATTGGGAGGAACCAGGTCAGAGTGTCTAATCCTGGAACGGCTGGCTCTTAACCAGCATGTCGTGGGAGACGCGTCAAGCGTCCACGAGTTCAAATCCCACCAGGCCCGCTTGATGTTATTCAGACGCTTGAGATTTTCTCAACAAGACTAAAAGTGCTCCTTCGAAGAGGCGGCTGCGTTGGGAGCGAAGGACTCGGCTGCGGGTGTAACGCTGCTCGCGAGTCTGGCATTCTTCACCGTAGGCTCGAACCTTCTTGCATACGCGGTCGTCCAAGAGCCGATTATCTCAGAGTTCAAACTTTCGCTCACTGACTCAGGGCTTCTTGTCTCGGTCTTTTTCTTGATGTATTCCATCATGCAGATTCCGGGAGGCTATCTTGCTGACAAGTGGGGCGGTGAGAGGACGATCGCGCTCTTCACAACATTCACCGCCCTGGCAGCGATAGGGCTCTCTTTCGCCACCAGTTTCTGGCTGGCTCTCGTACTTCGCATCGCGATTGGGTTTGGAAATGGTCCCCTACTTCCTGCCGCTGTTAGGGCCCTAACACGGCGCCTCCAAGGGCATCAGCTCGAGGTTGCCAACGGCTTCTTCGGGGCGGGGTGGGGGGTCGCGCAGATCCTAGTGCTGAACTTGTTACCGACTGTCACGTTAATGTCGAGCTGGAGAACGTCTCTGTTGGCGATAGGAGTGACCACGCTGGGAGTTTCGGTGTACGCCTGGATAGCGAGCCGAGGGAGCACCTCGAATCAGGTACTGCCCGTCGGGAAGCCTGCAATGAGGTTAAGGGAGACGATTACAAGGAGAACTGTCCTTCTTATTCTCATCAATGTTACAGGCATCGTGATTCCCCTGACAGCCCTCACTTGGGCCCCCATCCAATTTGTGAGACTCTTCCGCGTCACTGCCGTGGACGCCGCTAGAGTTGTTTCCATATTTGGAGTGCTCACCATAATTTCCTCAATGGTCGGTGGCTTCGCAACAAAGACCATCGGGGGGAGGCGAGTGATGATTGCTTCGATGGCTGCCACCCTAGGCGGTGTACTCCTGCTGACCAATCCTGTGAGCCCCACGATAGGGCTGTTGATAGTCGGCGTGCTAGGGTTTGCGTCGATGTTCTACATCAGCGCGAATTTCTCCCTGGTGCCAGGGTCCGCTCCAGCGGGCAGCACAAACCCAGGGTTTGTTTTCGGAGTCTACAACACGATTAGCAACGCCGTCTCCTTCTTTCCACCGCTCATCCTGGCCTACATTCTCGAGACCACCCAGAATTTCGCGCTGCTCTATCTGAGCGTGTCCGTAGTGGCAGTCATCGGGCTCGCCAGCTCCCTCCTCTTCCGGAATAGTTCCCTGCGAGCGTGACTGTCCGCACTTCATTACGAAAGGTTCGAAAACATAAATACCCTAAATTGACAACAGTTAAATACAACTTTCACAGGCTGACTCTCACTGCAATTCAAGGTCTTATGATTGGAAGCGGTATACGGTTTCTGATTGTGTGACTGTGTTTTGCCGTGGAAGACAAGAACAAATGAGTAATTTCGGCGAAATGGAACTGGACTCTCTCATACTGAGAGGAGTCGACAAAGCGGGTTTCAAAGAACCCTTCCCAATACAAGAAAGAGCGATCGGTCCCCTTCTCGCGGGATCGAACGTGATAGGACAGGCGAGAACTGGAACAGGAAAGACAGCTGCCTTCGGGCTGCCCTTGCTTCAAGCGATTGACACCAACAGCAACAGGGTGCAGGCGCTCGTTATGGCCCCAACCAGGGAGCTGGCGGTGCAGATAACTAACGAGATCAGGAAACTCGGCGCTTACACAGGTGCCAGGCTCGTAACAATCTATGGTGGGCAGTCTATCAACGTCCAGATACAGGCGTTGGAGCGAGGGGTGCACGCGGTCGTGGGTACTCCAGGAAGAATGATTGACCACCTCAAGCGAGGTACTCTCAACCTCGACTCAGTCAAGTTTGTCGTCCTCGACGAGGCCGACTCGATGCTTGACATGGGTTTCATCGACGATGTCGAGTTCATACTCGACTCGATTCCCGCAAGCAGGCAAATTGCGCTCTTTGCAGCAACGATGCCAAGGAGGATCATCGATCTCTCGAACAAATACATGCGCAATCCGGAGCGGATACTGATTGATTCTGACGAGCCATCGGTGGACTCGCTGGATCAGTACTATCTTGCTGTGGAGCAAGATGACAAGCTACAGACGCTGGTCGACCTGCTTTCAAAAGAGCGACCCGCCAGCACGATAATATTCTGCAGAACAAAGTACGGAGCTCACAGA
This sequence comes from Nitrososphaerota archaeon, assembly GCA_016193005.1. Classification (GTDB taxonomy): domain Archaea; phylum Thermoproteota; class Nitrososphaeria; order Nitrososphaerales; family Gagatemarchaeaceae; genus JACPTA01. The sequence continues at coordinate 4,634 of JACPTA010000138.1, forward strand.
CTCGCCAGAGACCTGACGCGATGGCGACTCAACGCCGTGCCAATTCATGGGGACCTCAGCCAGAACCAGAGAGACCACTCTATGCATGTCTTCAGGACGGGAAGCGCTGACGTGCTCGTCGCCACGGACGTCGCGAGCAGGGGGATCGACATCCCACAGGTCGAATGTGTTGTAAACTATGACGTACCCCAAGATCCGCTGATCTACTTCCACAGGGTAGGAAGAACAGCGAGGGCTGGTAAGTCGGGTAAGTCGTACACCTTCGTCTCGAGCGAAGACTCGGGTGATTTCGCAAGAGTCATGAGCTTGACAAAGGTTCCGATTAGACCTCTCAGAGAGCAGGACGGAGGAAGAACCTTCGAAGTCCCGCAAGATAGCGGCGATAGCTGGAGACAAAGGAGGTACGCCTCAAGGCCTAGGCGAGGCTACGGCTCCCGAAATTACAGGAGACGGTACGATTGAAATGCAACAACTGCAATTCAACCGCCAAGTGCGAATGTAGGGATTGCCACAAGTGGCTGTGCAGATCCCATTCAAACATGATCTTCAACGAAGATACGCGGGCATTCGCTAATCTCTGCGGCGCCTGCTACTCTCAGCAGCGAAGACTGTTGTGGGCGAAGGAGAGGCCTCTGCCAAGGGCGACCTCCACCACGCGCTAGAATCAAGGAAGCGTCCCGTCAACGGCCCTGTCGCACGCTCATGCCTTTTTGGATTCCAAGAGGAACTGGGAGACATACCTCCCATAGTATGCCTTCCTCTCATCCGTCAGGTACCTGTAGCTCCTGATCTGCCTCCTACAGCGGATTTCTCCGCACCGGCAATTCATCTCGAACCCGTCCCAACCCACATTCGTGGAATAGTCGATCGTTATCTCCTCGCCCTTGGAGATGTCACGGAGTGCGACGACACCGGTACGTCCAAGGATTACGCTGTTCGGTTCGCAAGAGTGGTTCAGGAACCATCCGTACGAGTGTCTGCGGGGGACGATGTATTTGTCATAATCGACCTGGAAGGCGTACTGCCACAATTCCATAGGAATGGCCCAGATCCACTTCTCCTTCCCTCGAAACGAGAGAACGGCATCTCCTTTCGGAATCCTCGTTGTGGCGAAAACCCCCCTCCCTCTCTTTCCCGCATCACTGACGCAGAGCGCACGTTTCGTCGTTCTGACCCCACAAGATGATTGCCCGAATCGCTTCGTGTAGGTTATAAGACAAACTGTGACGGACGATGACGCGTGTACACCCGGACGATAATCGACGATGAAAAGCACTGCATGGAAGTGATGGGACGGATGGAAGAGGAGTTCCAAAGGGAGAACGAAGATTTTTTCGTTGAGGTGATCAAGGTGGAACCGAGCCTCGTTCTCCGCGTCCATGCCGTGACGATTCTTGCTGAGCTAGGCGGGGAGAAAGGGGTCGCCGCCCTCTCGGATGTACTGCTGAACGACCCCGACCCGCTCGTTCGACATGAGGCGGCCTTCTCGATGGGCCAGATAGGCCTCACTTCAGCAAACGCAGCCCTGGAGAGGGCAGTTCTGACAGACCGCGACCCTGTTGTACGACACGAATCCGCCGCGGCCCTAGGCTCGATCGGGAGCCAGTCCTGCGCATCAACCCTCACGAAAGCCCTTGAGGACAAGGATGAGATAGTGAGAAATTCTGCGAGGACTTCACTCTTCAACCTGAAGTTCTTGGCGACCTACAGGGTGGGTGGCACCGCGAGGGAGCGTGCTCCAAGGCCCTGATCAAACAGACGCCCAGTCCGCGCTGTTGCCCACGCAGATTATCATCCGCGTAAGTAGCCGATAACAAGCGCCTCGGTCTCAAACGCTTAAGTCGAGGAGAATCTGCTGCTTTCAAGAGATTGAGGCTTCGAGGAAGGACTGCCGTTGTGACAGGTTCGAGCAGAGGAGTCGGGGCGGCGGTGGCCAGAGCCTACGCGTCGGAAGGTGCCAGAGTCGTTGTGAACTATCGCGCTTCTGCCGGGGAGGCAGAGAAGGTCGTAGACTCGATCGAGAAGAGAGGTGGGCGTGCGATTGCGATACAAGCCGATGTATCATCCCCTTCTGATGTACAGATGATGTTTGGTCGGGTGAAGAGGAAGTTCGGCGGGCTCGACATACTTGTCAATTGCGCTGGTGTCGCAGATGGCAATATTTGGAAGGCATCGGTTAACGACCTCAAACTCGAGTCGTGGCGAAGAGTCTTCGGCGTCGACGTCTTCGGAACCTTTCACGCCGGTTCTCACGGGTGACACACAGGGACTGGTCTATGCTTCAGCGAAGGCGTCTACCCTGACGATGACAAAGATGCTGGCGAGGATGCTCGCCCCCGAGATAAACGTGAACTGTATGATCCTTGGAGCAATCGATACCACATGGGTCAACTGGCTGTCCCAGAAGGAGATCGGGAACCTCAAATCATCGATTCCCCTGAAACGCTTTGGGGAACCTGATGAGGTCGCAAACCTGGCCGTCTTCCTCGCGAGCGAAGAGGCAAACTACATAACTGGACAAGGGATCGTAATCGATGGAGGAGAAGTGATGGATTGATCGAATCCGTCCTTCCCTCACTGAGCGACGGCGAGACTCCCAGCCAAAACTTATGTAGAATCCAAGACGCCTTCGGTGTACTGGCCCTCACATGCTTCCCACGATGAGCACGCGACGAGTAACTGCAAAGATTGCTTTTGTTCTGGCAATCGCAATAGCGGTAAGCACCTCAATCTGGGTTCTTACCCGAATTGGCGTCATTCCATCTGAAATCCCGCCCGCCGTCTTCTACAGCGCGATTCTGCTCGCGACTGGTCTCTGGCTCATCAACATGTTGAGTGGGATGAGCCTGACAGTTCTACTCCCCAAGGTTGGAAACAGAGCATACAGTGCGGCCACCTTGTTGAAGTTTTCTGGATACGCTATCGTCGTAATCGCAGCACTCGCAGTCTTTGGAGTGAGTACTGAGGTTGCGCTTGCGGGGGGCACTTTCTCCGGACTCGTCATCGGGCTTGCTGCTCAACCCGTACTGAGCAACTTCTTCGCCGGTCTGGTATTACTGACGACGGGAGTGGTGAAGGCGGGGGATGAGATTAGGTTGTTGTCTGGCTCTTTCCCCTATCAAGCAACGACTTTCCCTCCCTACAAGTTCTTCTCGCCCGACTACATCTACCCGGGGTACAGAGGGAGAGTTGTTGAGGTGGGGTTGCTATATTCGACAATGACGACTGAGACTGGACTCGAGCTCAAGGTTCCCAATCAAATCATACTCAACTCAGGCATCGTAAACTACACACCGGCGCACTCCGCCGAGAGAAAGATGCAGGTTCGCTACGAGTTCAAGATTGACCATGACCCAGAGTTGGTTCTCAAAGAGGTAAAGAAAGCTCTCGCTAACATGAGCGAAGTGGGGAAGATAATCATAAACGAACAGAGCGACAAGGAGTATTACATAGTGCTCATCGAATTCGAGGTCCCGACTCGCGAGGACTGGGGACTGCTAAAGTCGGAGATACTCCGACGTCTTGTGAAGGTTCATCGGTCGCTGAGATCGAAGAGCGCCTAGATCGCTAGGCTCGCATCTGCGCATCAGGTCAGCCCACATCCTACTCTCCTGACGTCAATCCTCAGCCGCCTTGTATAGACCACCCGAGGCGTCAATCTTCTGCAACGCTGATTCGACATCATCGTCGGGACTTACAATCCCCCTCTTGATGGCCTTCTCCCAGAGCTCGATGTAGATCTCGATACCGTCCTTGACTTGCTGTGGTTTTTCTTTCTTCGAATCCCTCAGCTCCTTCAGGTATCTCTCGACGCTCTTGACCCTGACGCTCATGTTGTCGATATCCTTTCCCTAGCGGACGAATTCAAGCCTCCCTTCTGGCCCTCACCATCCGAGCCGGCTTGCCCACCCCCGAAAGAAGGGTCTTGTATCCCAGCTTGGTGATCGTCTTCCTGACTCGGTCTTGGTCTTCCTCCGTCGTGTTGATGAAGACAGAGGGTCCTGTCTGCATCGAGAAATAAGCCTGGACGCTGTTCGCTCGAAGCTCCCTCACCTTAGCGACGATTCTCAAAGTGTCTTCACTGAAGATGATCATCCTGCTCTTTCCCGTCATCGTAAGACTGTGCAGCTCGAGAGTGTCCTGCTCCGCAAGCTCACCCACCTTCTTCAGGTCGCCTCCGACGATTGCCTTCTCCATCTCATCACATCTCTTCTGCGCCGATTCGATCCTCGCGTGAAAGAACGGCGATGACTCCACCTCCCTGTGGGCCTCCTCCGTCCTTACCGAAGACGGGAGGGGGACGATTACCATCCTCAGGTCGAGGTTCTTCTCATCGGCGAACCTCTCGGCAAAAGACTCCTCGTCGTTCTTTCCAGCGTATAGACGTGAAAACCCCCCAACGATGGTTCTTGACGCTGAAGCAGCAAAGAGGCGGGCCACCCGTGACAAGTCCTTGTAGTCAGGCTCCCCGTCCACGAGAAGACGATGGCACGCTAGCGTAAGCGCAGCTCCCGCAGAAGAAGAAAAGCCCAGCCCCTTTGCGTCCATCGCCGGGACGTTCACGCTCTCGACCCTAATCCTGACCCTTCGACCCGAATTTCCAGTCAGCCGCTCGACGACGGGCGCGAGCCTCCTTGCAGCGTCCTCGTTAATCTTCTCATTTACAAGAACCCCTTCCTGGCCGTCAGTAACAATTGCTCTGGTGGAGAGCGATGTCGTGTTGACTGATATACTGTCATGGTAAGGTATCCGCAATTTCCAGTCGCGCAGGCCGTGGTACTTCACCAGCGCCTGCATCGTATTCGCTTCCGTCGCGCACCTCATGGCTTCTCCATCTCGATCTCGAGCCTCCCACGACAGTTCGAGTCTCTAAGCTTGTGAACAATTCTGCGCGGGATGTCCTTCGCCGCCACAGCCGCAAGCACGGCGAGTGTCCTGTCACACGCGTAGGAGCTTCTTCGTATTACAACGTCCCTCCTACTCGACAGCGTCAGTCTTGGATCCCCCTTCGCTGCGAACTCAAAGGAATCGCCAGCCGCCTCCAAGGTTATCTTGACAATGTGAGCATCCGTCCTGATTGCCGCCTTCATCTCCTCCGCGAGGTCCACCAAGCTCCTGTCCGCAGAGACGCCCACGATGCAGTCGCCTCTGGATGAAACATGATCATCCTTCGTCACTTCGAGAGTCGTTGGATGCGTGGCCTTGATCATCGGGTGGCCCATGAATTCGATGACCTCGGTGAGGGTAACCAAAGCTGGCTGTCCGTTTCTCACACAGCTTAAAATTGTTCTGTCTATTTCAAATACCTGACTCGTGAACTGCCGCCGACTTGGGCAAGAGAGCGCGAATAGTGTTTCCTCTCTTGGGCTCCATCCTGCTCATCTTCTCCCTATTTCTGCCATGGTGGTCAGCGACGGCGCGATTGCCTGATGGCATAGGTTCTGCGCAGCTAACGCTCTACTCGTTTCAATTCGAGTCGTCGAGCTTCAGCTGCACGACCATCCTCCTCTTCTACTCTTACGGCACTTGTCCCATACTCGGGAGCGGGAATGGAGCCGCTATGCTCGCGTTCTATCTATTCTGGACGCTCTTCTTCCTGACCCTCTCGTTCTGCCTTGGAATGGTCTCTGCGGTCGTTGCCGTCAAGGAATATGCCCGACAATTTGGATGGCTCCCTGTTGCCTCGCCCGTCCTCAACACCTTCGGCAACCTCTCCTTCGTCGCAGCCATATCGACCGCAGGAATGAAGTTTGTAAGTGGGAGTGCCCTGTATGGTTCATCAGAAGTACTTGAGTGGACCGTCTCCCTCGGATTCATTCTTGCCATCACATCTACGCTCGTCCAGTTCGGCCACGCCTACCACGAGCGCCGTACCGGCTAGCACTTCAGCCGTTCTGAAGCCCATTGCAATGGTCGCACCTCTCAGCGGTTAGCAACACAGGGGTATTGCAGAAGCGGCAGAACCTGTAGCCTTCTGGCGGCTCGACGTTTGTCGTGCTCTCCTTCAGCAACGTCCCCGCCAAGACGAAGACGACTCCGCCAACCATGAATGGGAAGCTCCAGAGGTAGGCGAAAGGTAGCTCGAGCAAGTACAGCGCGAGGCCGAGAGCTGCGATGATCAGCCCCGTGAGGATGAGGCTGGAACGCATGATTAGAATCTCCGGCCCAACGCCTTTATACCTTTTTGAATCGAAGGGCTGAACAGGACCCCAATGGTCACGGAATATGAACAGCTGCTCCAAGGAATGATAGACGAGCGGAGAGCCAAGGTGGAGGAGCTGAAGGGGAGGAAGGGGAAGGAGAAAGAGCTCGCAGCCCTCATGTCTGACCTGAAGTTCATCGAGGTGGAAATGAATAGGTATCAGCAGGGGATGTCTCTCTTCCGGTCGAAGGGCGTTCCAAAAGTTGGAAGGTGGGGCAAGCCCGAGGCGGAGGAGCACAAGGAAGAGCCAACCGCTTAGGAAATGACCCTACTCCTCAGTGAATCAGACATCCACCAACTCGTGACCATGCAGGACGCGATAAAAGCGGTCGAGGAGTTCTTCAGCCACAAGGGGATCGACGCTGTCAGCTCTCAGAGGACAAGGACCTTCACCGAGGGCTCGGTGTTACACGTGATGCACGCATCTCATCCATATCAGGGGAGGGCCGGCGTGAAGGCATACCTCGCTACCCGTCAAGGTGCGAAGTTCCTCTTCCTCCTCTACGACCTCAAGGACGGAACGCTCCTCGCTGCGATGGGCGCCGACTTCCTCGGCAGGTACAGGACTGGCGCTGCTTCCGGAGTCGCCACGAAGCATCTCTGCGGGTTGAAGAGTTTCAGGCTCGCCGTCGCAGGCAGCGGTTCTCAAGCCGCAACTCAGGTCGAGGCCCTCGTGAGGATTGCCAACGTTGAACGCGTCTCTGTCTGGAGCCCCACGAAGGCGTCGCGCGAGAGGTTCGCTCAATCGGTCACAGAGGCGCTCGGCGTGGAGTGCAACGCTTCAGAGTCATTGGCCGAGGCTTTCAAGCGGTGTGAGGTTGCAACGACGATAACGACCGCCAGCAGGCCCTTCGTCACCGATCAACTTCTCGGAGGCGTAACTCACCTAAATGCCTGTGGGTCGAACAGGGAGAGCAGGGCCGAGCTATCCCCTGAAGCAGTCTCCATCTTCTCGACCGTCTGCGTTGACGACCTCGTGCAAGCAAAGACCGAATCGGGCGACTTGATTCAGGCAGCCGATGCAGGAGCGTTCAAGTGGGAGTCGGCTCTAGAGCTAGGTCAGGTCGTAAGGAACGGTTTCAACCGGAAAGGAAAGACCTTATTCAAATCTAATGGAATAGCAGGGGAGGACGTCGCGCTAGCGAGCCTTCTTTACGACAGAGCGATTCGGAATGGGGAGTACGATGCTTCATTCGATTTTTCCATCCGGTGATTCACGCGTAGGACGGGCTTGTTCGATAAGGCTTAAAATGGGACCAGCGCCCTCGCGCAAGCGGTGCTCCTAGCGCATGTCATCTAGCCCCTCGAGCGTCTCATCTCTCATACTGAAGCAGGGTGCTCGCAGGTCGAAGGGGCTGGAGGTCATCCGCAACAACATCTTGGCGGCGAAGATAATGGGCGATATCATGAAGACTACTTTGGGCCCGCGCGCAATGCGAAAAATGATCGTCGAGACCTTCGAAGTGACCGTCACCAGCGACGGAAGAACAGTGCTGGAGAAGGTCAACATCCAGCACCCCACAGCCAAGATAATCGCCGAGTCTAGCAAGTGGACCGACATAGTCGTCGGCGATGGAACAACAACCGTCGCCGTGCTCGCAGCATCTTTGCTGGAGAGGGCGCAGGAACTCATAGACAAGGGGGTTCATCCCACAACCATCGTGGATGGATATCTTGATGCCGGCGTCAAGGCCGAAGCCATTCTCGATGAGCTCGTGCAGCGAGTGGACCCCGAGGACAGGAAGGCGTTCATCAAGATTGCCACTACTGCAATCGAGACCAAGATCGACTCGCGGGATACACCTGTCCTCGCCAAGATTGTTGTGGACGCAGTCTTCCAGGTGACGAGCAAGACGGGCGACACCTTCCTGGTCGACAAGGAAGCTCTCAACGTAGTGAAAAAGTGGGGGCTATCGCTGGCAAGTTCGGAGCTGGTTCAAGGAATGGCGATCTGGAGGGAGCCAACGAGTCACACCATGCCCAAGCGGGTGGAGGACGCGACGATAGCCCTGATCAACCGCCCATTCGAGATCAGGAAGACTGTAATCTCACCAGAGATTAGGATCTCATCCCCCGAACAGATGAAGGCGTTCACCGACGAGGAGCACAGGATGCTGATGTCGATGGTGGAGAAGATTGTCAGTGTCGGCGCAAACGTCGTTGTCTGCTCGCAAGGCTTGGACGACTACACTCAGATCAAGCTGGGAAGGCTGGGGATTCTCGCAGTGAGAAGGGCACGGGACGACGACATGAAAAAATTGTCGAAGGCGCTAGGCGCGAGAATAGTCAACGAGATTGAGACTCTCGCTCCCGATGACTTGGGTCATGCGAAGCTTGTTGAGACACGAAGGCTCGAACTTGAGAACTGGCTCTTCTTCGAGGGTTGCAGGGATCCAAAGGCGGTCACCCTCCTTATTCGCGGCGGCACATCGAGAGTCGTGGATGAGGCAGAGAGGGCCGTGAACGACGCAATAATGGCGACGAAGGACGTCATAGAAGGGCCCGTCGTCGTCGTCGGGGGAGGAGCAGTCGAAGCAGAGATTGCACAGAGGATTAGGGGGTGGGGCAAGAGCCTCCATGGCAGAAAGCAACTGGTCGCGATGAAGTTCGCCGAGGCGATTGAGTGCATCCCAATGGCGCTGGCCCAGAGCGCTGGAATGCCTGAGATTGACACTCTGACTGAACTCCGTGCCAAACACTCGGACGGGGGGAAGTGGGTGGGGATAGATGCCATCTCCGGCAAGGTTTCGGACATGTCTGCGCGTGGGGTCTTGGAGCCCTATGTAGTCAAGCTGCAAGTTCTAAAGTCGGCAGTCGAGACGGCTGCGATGATCCTCCGTATCGATGGGCTCGTGATCTCGCCAAAGAAGGCGCCCAAACCGAGACACACAAGCATGACGCCTGGGGAGGGTAATCCTCTGTCGATTCCAACTCGGAATTTTCCTAATGTATAGCCACGTGCTGATTTGCCTGAACACTCCTTAAATATCTAACAAGAATTCAGGGCGGAACGCGAGATTTGCTGTCCAAGCGTGTTGGCTGTTCCCGCAACAGTTCCGGTCGGTTTGGGGGAAGAGTCTAGAATGGAATCCCTTTCGAGGATTGACAGGGGGCTAGCGAAGCTCCTCCTCTACAAGGTGGACTCTGCGCTCTCGTCCAAGACAGGGAGGACAGCGAGAGAAGAGGTGGTGAAGATTTTGAACAAGGGCGTTCCTACCTATGCTTGGGTAGGGATATACCTAGTACACGGGAATGACCTCGTCCTGGATGCATGGTCGGGTCCGCAGCCCACCAGCCATACGAAGATTCCGCTCGGCAAGGGGGTGTGCGGCTGGGCTGCGAAGACAGGGCGACCAGAGATCGTCTCTGACGTGAGCAAAGATCCGAGGTACCTCCAGTGCTTTGAGAGTACGAAATCGGAGATAGTCGTTCCTGTGGTCTTCCAGAGCAAGGTCGTAGGAGAGATTGACATAGACGGTGACGTGCTCAACGCCTTCTCAACCCTTGACAAAGAGTTTCTCGAAGCGGTAGCCGCGAAGATCGCCAGAGCCTGTGCGAACTGACCGATGAGGGTTCGGCCCTAACCCCTCCTTCGCTGATAGAATTTCAGTGAAGCTTCGTGACGAGCTTCATCATTTCGGCATAATGATGCCTGATGACGTCCGCGCCTTTTTCACCCATCATGCCCTCTGCGTTCGCCTTGCACTGATTGATGGCAGTTACGATTCCCTGCTTGGTTGGATTCTCGAAGCTCACGCCACAGTCCTTGAAGACTGTGGTGACAAACTGCCTAACCTGAGTTTTCACCACTTCGTCCGTAGCCGGCTGATTCAGTATGGCGAAGAATTCCTTGTTCGCACTTTCGAAGCACTTCAGCAGCTCATCCCTGACAAGTAGCGGGGTTACCCTTTCAGCCGGAATGTTTGGTGCTAGGTAGCTTGTCATTCGAGTTCTGATAACTTACGAATTATTTAAGATATTCCTTTATTCCTAAGGCATTCTTTTTTTATGACTCCCAGGAATGGGGCACTATCCGCGGCGAGACAAGATTACAACTTATGTTATAGTTTATATAACGTCCGAAGCTCGATAGCCTCAGTTCTCCTTTGGTCACCCAGCTTGAAATCAAGGACCTGCACGCGTCCATAGATGGAAAGGAGATCCTGAAGGGCGTGAACCTTGCTGTGAAGCAGGGAGAGATTCATGCCTTGATGGGGCCCAACGGATCAGGAAAGAGCACCCTCGCCCACACGCTCCTCGGCCATCCAAAGTACAAGGTGACGCGGGGAGACATCCTGCTCGACGGCGAGAGCATCGTGACTGATACCCCTGACAAGAGGGCCAAGAAGGGACTCTTCCTCGCATTTCAGTATCCGGTGGCAGTGCCCGGCGTGACGATGTTCTCTTTCCTCAGGGCCGCGTACAATGCGGTACACACGACTGACAAGAACGAAGCGCCGACGCTTTTTGATTTTAGGGAAGCTGTCAACGAGAAGGTGAAGCTACTCGGAGTAGATGAGTCGTTCATCACCAGGTACTTGAAGAAGGTTTCTCGGGAGGAGAGAAGAAGCGGGCGGAGATTCTTCAGCTCGCACTCTTGAAGCCAAAGATCGCTGTATTGGATGAGACGGATTCCGGTCTCGATATCGACGCACTGAGAATCGTAGCCGAGGGTGTGACGAAGATTGCGGGAGACGATTTGGGGGTTTTGATCATAACCCACTACCAGAGGATTCTAAAATACATCAGGCCACACTACGTTCACGTACTGTATGAAGGAAGGGTCACCCAGTCAGGAGGCGAGGAACTCTCGTTGAAACTGGAGGAGAAGGGCTACGGCTGGCTCAAGGAGACGGCCGGGGTCATCGCTTGATTGTCTTGTCCGAGCCATCGAGTTACCAGAACCCAGGTTAGGGTGCTGTCAAGTCTTAGTCGGTTTTGACCTCCTTTTCCAAGTTGTCAAGTTTCCGTATGTAATAATGGAGAATTCTGAATGGCCACCAGCACTGAAATCGTCACTGATGATTACAAGACAAAGTACGGCTTTGCTGACTCTACCCCGTACCTGCAGCACGAGGTGAAGGGGATTAGTGAAGCGGTGATCAAGGAGATCTCAAGGATACGCGACGAGCCACAGTGGATGGAGGAGTTCAGGCTCAAGGCCTACAAGCACTTTATTGAAAGGCCAGTCCCGACGTGGGGCGTCGATCTTTCTCCGATAAAGTTTGACGACTTTTACTATTACGCTCAACCCGCAAAGCAGACAGCGAAGAAGTGGGAGGACGTACCTGCGGAGATCAGGAATACCTTCGAGAAGCTCGGGATTCCGGAGGCGGAGAGAAAGTTCCTCGCTGGTGTGGGAGCGATATACGAGAGTCAGGAGGTCTACAACAGCCTACAGGCTGATCTGAAGAAGCAGGGCGTCATATTCACGAGCGTCGGTAACGCTGTCAAGGAGTATCCAGACCTGATAAGAAAGTACATGGGTAGCATTGTTCCCCCGAACGATAACAAGTTTGCAGCTCTGAACAGTGCCGTCTGGAGCGACGGCCCATTCATCTACATCCCCGAGGGAGTCAAGATTCAAATGCCCCTGCAGTCATACTTCAGAATCAACGCGCAGGGGATGGGCCAGTTCGAGAGAACGCTCATCGTAGCTGAGCCCGGGAGTGAGGTTCAGTACATAGAGGGCTGCCTGCCAGCGGAAGAACTGGTGAGTACAGGCCAGACTTTCGCGCCGATTGAATCCCTAGGTTTGCACGATTCAGTGGTCTCGCACACGGGCAGATTGGCATTGGTGACCAAGCGGTTCATCCATCCATACAC
>JACPTA010000113.1 GCA_016193005.1 Nitrososphaerota archaeon
CTTCACCATCATCTGGAGTAGGCTCTCGTTCATGCTCACGGCAACTATGCTGGACTGGGCCGTGAAGATGCGGGCGTACTCAGCCTGGGTGAGGACTGCCGACGTTGAGGCCCCAATCACCGCGACAACGAGCGAAGCCGCCATCCCGACCAGCGGGCCGATGAAGTAGACGTCGAAGAGCGCGTCCCTGTTCACCATTGACTTGCGGACGAAGGTCACAGATCCGAATGTTGGAAGGAAGGAGAGAATCGGCAGACCCGAGAAGACGGGAATGTTTGGGCTGAAGTACGGGACCGACGAGCCCTTGCCGTCCTTCCTCGAGACGTTGCTGTGGGCGAGTTCGTGGACACCCAGCACACCCCCCACGGCCAGTGTGAACGCCACGGCCATCGGGATGGCCGGCATCCCCGGCGAGACCTGCTCGAAGATCGATGAGAGGAAGAGCCCCGTTATCGAGATCGAGATGAGTGTGAGTGACAGGAGGATGAGCGGAGCACGCGAGACGCGTTGAGCCGCGCCATCCTTGGATACGACAAGGGTGGGGTCCTGCTTGGTTCCGTAGAGCCTCGGCGTGAGACCAAGGCCGCGCAGTTCAGTAAACAGTTTTTTGAACGCATCCTTCGTCCCCGCCTCGTACTCGACCTTGTACTCCGTCGAGCCATCCTCCACCATGAGGTGGTCTCTTACTTTGAAGCGATTCCTGACAAGCGGGTCAGAAGACCCGGCGCTACCCTCCACATTCATCCTGCATCCGATAATCCTTTAAAAGTTAGTTTCGCAAGCAACTGATAATGCAGAAGGCGCTGCTGAGCCGGCTCGACGGATACGAAATCAGGCTCTGCAGCAGCGACGATATTCCAGAGGTGATCACGGTGAACATGCTGACCCTGCCAGAGCACTACTCCGATTACTTCTACCACGAGATCCTGAACGACCACCCGCAGACCTTCATCGTGGCTGAACTCGATGGCAAGGTCGTGGGATACATAATGTGCAGGATCGAGTACGGCCTCTCCCACCTGAGGAGGTTCGGTCTCGCAAGGAAGGGGCACATAATCTCTGTCGCAACGCTGGGCGAGCACCGCGCCAAGGGAGTCGGCTCCAGGATGGTCCAGCACGCGCTCGAGGAGATGGGGAAGGTAGGCTGCAAGGAGGCGTACCTCGAGGTGAGGAGCTCAAACGACGGGGCGATAAAGCTCTACGAGAAGATCGGGTTCAAGATCGCCAACACGCTGCAGAGCTACTACAAGGACGGGGAGGCCGCCTACCTGATGGCCCTTCAGCTCGGATGAATGGACGGATGGCCCATCGGTCTGCATCTGTCATGGCCCGCCCGAGCGACCTTCAAGGACCGGCCTGAAGGCCGGGTCGGCGAGAAAGGGTAGGGAATGCACTTAAGCCGCGGTTCGGCTCGAACTCGCAGAAGCTGACAGCCCATGCGAAGCTTCGGAGAATTTGCGACCGTGCTTGAGAACGTCAAGTCGACCTCGAGCAAGAACGAGAAGGTGAGGATCCTTGCAGATTACCTCAGGGAGCTCGACGAGGATGATTCGCTCCTCGCCGCCAGGTTCGCCACGGGCAGGCCCTCCGAGAAGGGCAGCGTCGACGAGACCCAGGTCGGGTACTCGACGATCTTCGACGCGATCGGGGAGATCACCGGCCTCACCCCCAAGGCGATGGGAAAGGTCTACCTGAAGTACGGTGACCTCGGCGACCTGGCCTGTGAGGTCCTCGGGGAGAAGAAGGAGACCGCACTCTTCTCTTCCCAGCTGGCGATGAGAGAGGTCGGTGAGGCTTTCGAGAAGCTTTCGAAGACGAAGGGGAAGGGTTCCTCCTCGATCAAGAAGAATCACGTGAAGTCCCTCCTCCTGAGGGGAAGCCCCGTGGAGGCGAGATACCTCGTCAAGATACTGACGAGGGAGATGAGGATCGGGCTCGTGGACGGGCTGGTGGAGGAGGCGATCGCGAAAGCTCATTCCATCGACCACGCTGCGGTGAGAGAGGCGCACCTCCTCCTCGGCGACATCGGGCTCCTGGCGAGACGCGCGAGGGCGGGCACGATCGGGGAGGCGAGGCTGCAGAAGCTGAGGCCCACCAACTTCATGCTCGCCGAATCGATGTCCACGGCGAAGGAGATCGCTGAATACTTCGGGAAGGAGGTCTACGCGGAGTACAAGTACGATGGAGTCCGCGCACAGGTCCACAGGGCAGGAGGGGAGGTCAGAATCTTCTCGAGGAGGCTCGAGGACATCTCGAAGAGCTTTCCGGAGATCTGCAGGGAGTCGTCGAAGATCAATCACGACTTCATCATCGACGGAGAGATAGTTCCATTCAAGGACGGAAAGCCGCTCCCATTCCAGCTGCTCCAGAGGAGGCTCCGGAGGATAGAGGGGTTCGAGGAGGCGGCGTCGCGCACCCCGGTGACATTCTTCTGCTTCGACATTCTCCTGCTGGACGACGACGAACTTTACAGGAGGCCTCTGAGTGAGCGAAGGCAGTTCCTCTCCAGATCGATCCGGGGAACGGGGCTCCTCCAGACGGAGAGCAGGACGATCAGGACGAGCGAGGACCTCGAGGAGACGTTCAGCGCCAGCAGAAGCTCCGGCTACGAGGGGTTGGTCGTGAAGGACCCCGACGGCCCATACACTCCTGGAAGGAGGGGGAAGTGGTGGGTGAAGCTCAAGGAAGAACTGGACACCCTCGATGTGGTGATCGTCGGGGCCGAGTACGGCCACGGCAAGAGGGCGGGAGTGATTAGCGACTACACCTTCGCGGTCAGGGACGGGGCTGGCCTGAAAGTGATCGGGAAGGCGTACTCGGGGGTGACGGACAAGGAGATCAAAGAGCTCACTGCCAGAATCAAGGAGACAACCGTAAAGGATCACGGGTACTTTCGAGAGGTGGAGCCGACTATTGTGCTTGAAGTCGCGTTCGACAGCATCCAGCAGAGCGACAGGCACGACAGCGGGTTCGCCCTGAGGTTCCCGAGGATCAAGACGATCCGCCACGACAAGAGCGCCGAGGAGATAGACACGATAGAGAGGGTGAAGGAGGTCTTCTCCTCTCAAAGGGTCAAGCTAGAAGACAGGTGAACTACCGCGTCGTATGTCTCAGGTATCCTGCTAACGAGTTCCGTAATCCACCCTGCTTCCGCGCCCTGAGAGCTTTCGTGTCAGATCTGACGAATCAACCAAAGAAACGTGTGAAATCTACCTGCAAAGACCGACTGCAGGCACTGCTTCAAAGCCCTGTCGTGAAAGATGAATTCTACGCTGTCACCCCTCGTTGCGTGCCAAGCTACCAACGCCGTGGTCTGCAGATCTGCCTTCTCCACCATATGAAGCGGTTTTCCAGACTCTTTGGCAATGCATGCTCTAACTCTGTCTACAATGTCAGAGATCTCGGCCAACCCGTAGTTAGGATTTTGAATCTCAACTGTACCGCTGACGTACATCTTCTCGATGCGCTTTGAAGACTGGGCGAAACTCGGTATAGACCTTGGCTCCGTGACAGTTTCTTCATATACCCTCGGTGGTGAGATCGTTTTCTGCTTTGCGTTAAGATAGGCTTTCAGGATTGGCAGAATATGCCTCCTGTCCGCCTATATCAGGAGGCTGCTGTCCACGACGCAGATATTCAATCCCTATGGGTAAGAAAGGGGGCCATGGCTCTGATGTCGCTGAGCAGTATCTC
>JACPTA010000121.1 GCA_016193005.1 Nitrososphaerota archaeon
AACTTCAGTAACGACTCTGACCTCGCACTCGTGTCGCAGGCTTCGATGGTGGATTCCGATACCATCAAGGCGATCGTGAGAACCTTACCCCCGAGAATGTGTCTGGCATTGGGACACGTGGTGAACAATCTCCCGATCGTCGTATCGGTTAGCCCGTTCGATTCCCCATCTAGTGGAGTAACGAGGAGATTCTTCGACTCGGAGAGTACGCCAGTCGCTGAGCTGCCTTCGCGTGCGTAGAAGGCGAGTTGCAGCTGCACTGTCATGTTCGGCAAACGTTTAAATCGATTTAGCCAATCGCGCAAATCTCTTGGAATCAGCGCACATCGATGCTATCTCGAAGATAGCAGGTGACGTGGTTGCAAGTCCCGACCCTGGAAGGGCGCTACGAGTGTGGCGCGAGAAGATTGGGATAAAGCAGATCGTCCTCGCAAGGGAGTTGAAGCTCTCTCCATCGGTCCTTAGCGACTACGAGAGTGGCCGGAGACCTTCACCTGGAGTTCTTTTCATAAAGAAGTACATCGAGGGCCTCGTGGTCCTCGACGAAGCGAAGGGGAGGGTCATCTCGAAGCTCCTCTTCAGTGAGAAGAATTCGGCAATACTTGCAATCGGCGAGTTCACGAGACCCGTCAAAGCTTCGACCATCATCAGGGCCGTGAGCGGTAGGCTGATCGCCGGCGGCACCGACGGTGTGAACCTCTATGGCTACACGGTCGTGGACAGCATAAAGACGATCTATGCCCTGTCTGGCTATGACTTTTACAGAATCTTCGGGGCAACAACGGAAAGGGTGATTGTATTCACCAAGGTCGGCGGGGGGAGGAGCCCCTTGGTGGCTATCAGAGTATCCCAGCTCAAGCCTAGGATGGTCGTGATACATGGGCCTACCCAGCTTGATCCTCTCGCCGTGGAACTTGCCAAGAAGGAAGGACTGATCCTTGCACTCTCCAACTCTCCCGCTGATGAATCGATAATCTCCTCACTAAAGGCCCTCTGAGGAACACTTTTTAGTGTCGGTATTTTTCGGGACTAAGAGGTCTTAATGACCTCAATCGGCCCAATCGACGCGCTCATCCAACTGGCCGTGGTTCTAATCTTCGCGCTCATAGCGATAGCCTCGAAGTCGATCGACAAGGGAGGATTCCTCGCGAGTGTATTCGTGGGCTATTCGATTCTGATTGGGGGCGGTTGGGAGTGGTTCGCCGTCGTAGCCACCTTCTTCACTTTGGGTGTGGGTTTCACCTATTACAAGTACGAGTACAAGGAGAGCTTGGGCAGCGCTCAGGAGAAGGGAGGTGCAAGGAACTGGCCCAACATCATCGCAAATGGGGGTGTCGCGGCCGTGCTCGGCCTTTGCGAGTTGATTTTCGGGGGTTCAATCTTTGCAATCATGTACCTGGGCGCAATGGCGGCTGCAGCGGCGGACACGGTTGCTACAGAGGTGGGACTGCTCAGTCACTCGTCCCCGCGACTGATCACACATCTGAGAACGCGAGTCTCGCCGGGCACCTCGGGTGGGGTCACGGCACTCGGATTCATTGGGTCTCTCCTGGCCTCGTTAATCATCGGGATACTCGCCCTAGTCGTGGGAATAGTAGATGGCGGTGTGAAGCTGATAATAGTAGCGCTCTTCGGTGGAGTCGTCGGCTCTCTAGGAGACAGCCTCCTCGGTGCCGATGTGCAGAGAAAAGGTTACTGCACGGTTTGCGGAAAGCCGTCGGAAGGGACCATCCATTGCGGAGAGAAGGTGAGTGCCTCCTCTGGGTCTAGGTTCATAGACAACAATATCGTAAATCTTATTGCGACTGCGATCGGGGCAGTTGCCGGGCTGCTGATTGCTCTCGTTTTACCCTGATCACCGAAGCAACTTCGGCAGCATCAGCTCGAGTTCGCTGACCGCCACTCGCTCTTGGCTCTTGCTGTCGCGATTGCGTACGGTGACGGTCTTGGTCGACAACGTATCGTGATCGACGGTTATGCAGAACGGAACTCCCGCCTCATCCGCTCGCGCGTACCTCCTTCCTATAGAACCTGAGCCATCATAGAGTGCATCAAATTCCTTGATTAATGACCTGTAGATCTCGGTAGCAGCTTCGGGGAGTCCATCCTTGGTTACGAGCGGAAAAATTCCCACTTGGATCGGCGCCACGGCCGCTCGCAGAGAGAGATACGTTCTCCCCTCCTCAACCTTGTAGCAGTTCTCAAGGAGCGCGTACAAGCTCCTATCGACGCCCATGGAGAGTTCGAAGACGTGCGGTGTCACTCTCTTTCCGCCCTCATCGATGGTGAAGTCGGAACCACTCACCTCGGAATGCCTTTTCAGGTCGTAGTCAGACCTGTAGTTGCATGCGACGAGTTCGAGCCACCCGACCGACGTCCTCACTTCTAGGTCGTAAGCTACGGAGGAGTAGAACGCCTTCTCTTCATCAGTTAGCCTTCTCAGTCTTATGTTACTTGGATCCAGCCCAATCTCTTCGTAGAACGATTGGATTAGGGTAAGGTAGTAGGCTATGAGCTTTGACGGGACGACTTGTTCCTTCAGTGCATCGGATGCAAGCATGCGCCTTGGTTCGGTGTCGCCTTCCGCGATGTTGATCGGACGGCCCAAGGCTTCGTCAAATCTCGGGTCGTCGAGGTTGGCTGGGGTAAAGAGAACTTCAATCTCCGCTTGGTAGAACTCTCTCTGTCTGAGAATCCCTTGTCTTGGAGCAATCTCGTTCCGGAAACTCTTTCCGTACTGAGCAAAACCCTTCGGGAGCTTGATTCTCTGTGTCTTGAACAGATAGGGGAAGTCAACGAAGATTCCTTGGCACGTTTCAGGCCTGAGGTACGCCTCCTCGTTCTGCGGTCCTATTCCTACTCTGAACATCATGTTGAATCTTTTCGTTCCCTTCAGGGGCGAATTGCAATTTGGACAGGCTATTCGGTTCTGCTGGATTAGCATGTCGTACGCTTGGTCGTCCAGCTTTTCGGGCGTGTTCTTCTTTGTCCTCTCTTCAATCAACTTGTCAGCTCTGAAGATAGAATGGCAGCTCCCGCATTCAATCACCGGGTCGCTAAAGCTTGCGAGGTGGCCTGAGGCTACGAAGACATTCTTCGGCATTATCTGCGCCGTATCAATCTCAACCATCGCATCTCTCCTCACCAGCATCTTCCTCCACATTTCGATGAACCTGTTCTTGAACTGAACGCCAAGCGGTCCATAGTCCCAGAATCCAGCGGGCGTACTCGAGTATGATTCCGCCGACCTCAAGAAGAAGCCTCGCCTCGTCGCAAGGTTCATGACTTCTTCGTAGTTCATCTGCGCATTCTCCTCGAGCCGAGGTGTTAAATCTTCTTGGGCCAGACCGATGCCCTTCGGACTGCTCGGCTACACTGCCTTGATCTGCTTGACTACGGTGGGCCTAACCTTCTTGAAGACCCTGTACCCGCAGATACACTTTACTTCGGGGAGGTTATTCAATTCCTCTTGGCTGGTCTTTGTGCCGCACCTTACGCATTCGTAGACGGCAGTCGAGAATACTTTGACCTGCTCGGTAGTGCCCGACATTCTAGGGCCTCGCCCTTTCGCTTCTATTTTTGTGTTACTATCTCGCCATCGCAAACTCTTTACGGAAAACTCCATACGGAAGCATCGTCTCCGCGGCGGGGAGAACCGAAATCAGTCGGGTGTCCGTGGACAGCACTGCTTTAGAGGGCAAATGTTAAATTGATGCCTCCGAACCCTGTTCTGAGCGCAAGTGGCTAACGATAGAGCATTGGGCGGCGCTATCTTCGGCGGGAGCATCATCGGGATAATCATCTACGCGGGCCTTCTCTACCTGCCACAGACCTCGTTCATAGTTCTGCAGATCACCGCTTTCCTTGCTGTGGTCGTTCTACTAGGAATACTCGCTTGGATCGGTTGGACGATGGCTACAACGCCTCCCCCAGAGCCAATAACGGATCTCTCGTCCGGCGGGGAGATGAGTTCAACGGGCTCCTCAGCCCAGGAAACAACGGGAGACAAGCCGAGCTCCGCCGCAAAGAAGTAAGGCGCCAAGGCCTACTCTGAACTCATGCTCCTATCCTCCAAACTCCTTTGATCCCTTCATTCGAATGCCGATAATGCGCACGAGAAACTCAAAGATCTCCTCCAGCGACAGCTTTGATTCTCCCCGGCTTCTCTCCTTGAATAGGAAGGGTATCTCCTTGATCCTTAGGCCATTCCTCTCGAATAGGAAGATAGATTCCACCTGGTAGATGAAACCTGAGGAGGAGAGGCTCACCCCGACGAGAAGGTCGACCGACCGTCTGTTGAGAGCCTTGAAACCAGTGGTCGCGTCTTTCACGCTCAGTCCCAGGACCACCCTCGCAAGCCAATTTGCTCCCCTGCTGACCAGTCGCCGCGTCCAGCTCCAGCCTTCGATTCCTCCTCCCGGGACATACCTGGAGCCGAGCGCCACGTCGGAATCCCCCAGGGCTGTCACAAGGTCGACAATCCTCTCAGGCGGGTGCTGAAGGTCTGCGTCCATCTGGACGAATACCGATGGGTCTATCTTGGCGATAGCCTCTCTGAATCCGTCGAGGTATGCGGTACCGATTCCCTTCTTCTCGGGTCTCTCGAGAAGGTGGATGTGTTCATGGTCGGCCGCCAGTCTCTCGACCTCCGAAGCAGTCCCGTCCGGGCTCCCGTCATCAACAAAAAGAATGTGTACTCGACGGTCGGGTAACGTTGCATGAATCTGCGATATCCGTTCGACCAAGGGTCCTATGTTCTGCCTTTCGTTGTAGGTCGGGATGACGACAACGACTTTCATGTAGGCTGTTCTCTCTTTCCGACATTTCCTACGTGAATTCCCGTAGCGCCCCTTTCAATTCCGAGGCGACGTGCCCCCTCTCTTGCTCCGTCAGACCGGGATGGACGGGAACCGAGATCACATGAGCCGCCGCCTCTTCTGTAACCCTAAGGCGAACCTTCGAGTATCCTAACTTACTGTACAATGGAGTGCGGTGGACCGGTGTCTCGTAGTAGACCGAGGCACCGATAGCTCTTGACCTCAGTCTATCCAGGACCTTTCCCCTGTTCTTGGAGAGCCTGAGGGTGTAGAGGTACCACACATGGGTCCTATCTTCCGCCGTCTGAGTGAGAGTCGCTCCACTTACACCGCGTATTTGATCAGTGAGGAAAGAAGCGTTCCCCCTCCTCGTTCGGATGAAACGGCTCAACTTGTCGATCTGGGCGGAGGCGACTGCCGCGTTGATTTCGTTCAAACGAAAGTTGTACCCGAGGACTCTGGTGTCGCTCCCTTCGACCATTCCATGGTTCCTTATCATTCGAATCTTCTCCGCAATCTCTTCGTCGTTCGTTGAGACCGCTCCTCCCTCGCCTGATGTAATGACCTTGGTGGCATAAAGGCTGAAGCAGCCAGCGTTTGAGAGCGTTCCAGTCTGTCTCCCCTTGTACTCCGCCCCGAGCGATTCTGCCGCATCTTCGATGACAGAGACTGACTGCCTGCCTCCCATCTCCCGCAACTCATCCATCTCTGCTGGGTAGCCGTAGAGATGGACGGGAATTATCGCCTTGGTCCTTCTCGTGATCTTTCTCCTCACATCAGCGGGGTCCATGTTGTAGTCCTCTCTGATATCTGCGAAGACGGGCCTTCCTCCACAGGCGACCACGGCATTGGCAGTTGCTACAAAAGTGAACGAAGGAAGGATTACCTCATCGCCTTCTCCCACCCCGCAAGCTATCAGAGAAGCGTGCAAGGCCGCCGTCCCCGAGTTCAATGCGATCGCGTGCTTGACTCCGAGGAGGGTCCTGCATTTTGACTCAAATTCTCTCACATACTTTCCTCCTTGGTGAGTGGCGTCTGTGAGTATGCCACTCTCCAGTACTTCGTCGACCTTCCTTCGCTCCTCTTCTCCAATTAGGGGCCTGTTTATCGGTATGAAGTTCAATTCCGTTCCTCCCTATTCTGCGTAAACCTCTTGCACCACCTTGACTCCCTCGAAGTGTTCTCTTATTGGGGCGATGATTCGGTCAATTTCGGTTGCGACGGCTCTCTTTATGTCGCTTGGATGGAGCTTCCCGGAGACATAGTCCGCTTCGACTTCGGAGTAGCCAGAATAGGTGACGTCGCCACCGTACTTTGCGGGCCTCTCAACGACCAAGGACGACCTTTCATGAAATATCAGCTGCTTAGCATAATCCAGTATGGGGTTGCCTGCCGCTATCTTCTCAGGGCACCATGCCTTTGAAATCTTCCGGCTGATCTCCGTCTTGCTGTCATGGATGAAGATCGCAGTGTCAGGCTTTGACTTGCTCATCTTGCTCGAGATGACCCTGTCCACCGCATCATTCTCGTCGAACCCAGCGCGGGTTGGCTCTCCCAGCCCGGAGAGGAGGTGATGATGGACCGCGACCGGAGTCTTCCATCGCAGGACTGGAAAGACCTCTCTAACGAGCATATGCACTTTTCTCTGGTCGATTCCGCTGTGTACGATGTCTAGGTCCATGGCCCTAATGTCGGTCGCCTGCATTGGAGGGTAGAAGTACTGGGCCAAGTCGAGGGATTCCTTTGTCGTCCTCCCCAGGATTGTGAGGCATCTGGTGTCCCTGGCCAGTGTCACGTGTTTGCAGAATGTAATTATGTCCTTCCAGTACCGGTCATTTCCTGCGTAGAGTTCGCTCCCATACTCTATCTCGACGCCAGGGCAGAAGAACCTGAACGCCTCCGCATAGTACTCCTTTGCGACGCGCCGTATCTTCTCCCAATCGCCGCCGAACTTGTTGTTGATCACAGTATGCCAGTCAGCAAGGAAGACCTTGCTCCTTACTCCTGCCTTGATGAAATCGTTTATCTTGAATCCAGACGTAATGAGCGTTCCGAGATGAAGCGGGCCAGATATCTCCACGCCGATGTAATGCTTCGGATGCGCTTCTCTCTTGAACAGGTCGACAAGGGCCTGTTCAGTCACAACTTCCTCGGTCGGCGCGCTCTTGACGAGTGCGACCTTCGAGAGAACGTCCATGGGTCGAAGGACTCCTGACCTGACTGCTCATTTAAGTTATTTGAGGCCGATGAGTCCTTGACGAAGACAAGAACAAGCAGCAAGCGAATATATTACGTCTAGAACAACAGTGTGAAGGTGCGGAGGACAGCGGATTACAACTCATAATCGTCTCTCAATGAGTGTTCGCGGCTTCGGGGCCACCGCTTTTACACTCATCAGTGACAAGAATGGGCGGAAGCTCTTCCTCCTGGCCCTCGGGGCGGCCGCCGCGGTAAGGCTCCTAGTGATACTGTTCGTCCCCCCCGGGACTGACGTCTTCTATTACGACCGGCAAGCCGTCGAGGTCCTGCTGAGTCTTCAGAGCCCCTACCTGCACCACTTCACTGACATCCCAGCCTCGCTCGCTACACCTGGCGCAGAGAACACCTTCGCCTACCTGCCCTCTATCTACTCCCATTCTACTTCACTGGCGACATCCGCGTCGGTTTCATAGTCGCTGACATTCTGATAGGCGTCATCCTCTATGCGCTCGGCGGAGGGAGAAATGGGACTTCGCTCTTCTACTGGTTTGTGCCATTCACGGTGATCTTCTCAACAATCTACCTCAACAATTCGCTCATCTCCCTTCTTTTCATTTCGATCTTCGTAATCTTTGAGAATTCAGAACGACGGTTCCTCGGAGCCCTCTCCTTCGGCATCGCTCTCTCGGCGATACAGTTCGCTTGGCTACTCCTTCCCTTTGTGCTATACTATTACCTGAGAGCGCGCAGGTGGAAGGAACCGACGATAGCCGTCCTGGTCGCTCTTGCGCTGATTCTCCCTTTTTTCGTCGCTGCTCCAGCGGACTTCTACAATGACGTGATAAATTTCCAGTTCACAAGGCTGACGCTAGACCTGTTTACTAGGACTGGCCCCCTTGGGTATAACCTCAACCTCTCTCTGAACGGTTTCTTGACCACATTCGCAATGCTCACGCTCCCTCAAGCTGTCAGACTCCTGATCTGCGTAGCTCTCCTTCCCGTATTCCTCTTTCGCATGCAAAACCTCGAGAGGCTCCTCCTCAGAGCAACAGGATATACACTCCTGGCGCTGTTCGTTCTTCCCAATGATTTCTTCTGGGCATACACGGAACTCCCATTCTTGCTCTTTCTCGGTTATGCGTCCTTGGTCTGGCACAGACGCTCATGGACTGCGGGCTCGCCTAACGAAGCCGTCCACGCTGCTCTGACGTCCCTGCAGGTCAAACCTCCTTTACAAATTAAGACTTAAACGTCCCTTCTGGAACGGGGTTCGAACGTTCAATGAAAGAGATGGGTGAGTTACTGCGGTCCGAGCAACAGACCAGATTGATGTACAACACTATCGTCTGGATTTCAGGGCTTACCATAATTGCGGTCATCCTCTTCGGTCTCGCGAGCATCTTCTATTCCGGAGGCGGCGTCGTAGAGATTGGTGCGGCACTCGTTAATGTTGAGTTCCCGCT
>JACPTA010000122.1 GCA_016193005.1 Nitrososphaerota archaeon
CGGGCCGGCTTCTCAGGAGCTGGCCGCCTCGATGGCGAAGCGGATGAACGCTCGTCTGCTTTCTCCTGACGTGACAGAGTTCGCAGACGGCGAGACTCGGATAAAGTTCAATGAGAAAGTCGACGGAGCGAAGGCAATCCTTGTCCAGTCGACCCACCCCCCGACGGACAAGCACTACATGCAGCTACTCCAGATGGCTCACTACCTGAGTCAAGAGGGGGCAAGGGTGCACGCGGTTATTCCCTACCTCGGGTACGCTAGGCAGGACAAGCAGTTCACAGCAGGAGAGGTCGTCAGCCTGGGGGTGGTCTCTCATATGCTGCGCTCTGTAGGCATCGCCAGAGTTACGACGGTGGACATTCACTCTGCAGAAGGGATGTCACTATTCTCAGTCCCGATATACAGTGTCTCGGCTATCCCGAATCTGGTCCAGTACGTGAAGAAGAACCTCAATCTGACAAACACAGTCGTCGTGGCGCCAGATTTTGGGTCATCGAAGAGGACGGAGGCGTTTGCGACTTTGTATGGAGCGAAGAACATCCAGCTCTCGAAGCAGAGAGATAGGACGACGGGGGAGGTGAGGGTGGCGGAGGAGGAACTTGACGTGGAGGGGAGCGATGTGATCATAGTGGATGACATGATATCGACCGGAGGGACTGTCAGGGCAGCGACGGAGAAACTCAAGAAGGCTAGGGCGAGGAAGGTAATCGCGGCTTGCGTTCACGCTCTGCTGGTCGGGGGCGCGCAGGAAAAGCTCGCGGCGGCCGGTGTGGACGAGATAATAGGTACCAACACCGTGCCCAGCAGGGTCAGTAAGGTAGATGCAACGGAACCCCTCACTTCGTACCTCCGAACGTTATCGGAGTAGCGTCCTCTTTTTTCTCTCTGGCGAGCCCACGTCCATACCGGAAGCTGAGGCACGAGCTCTCTTACTGACATACGATCCCAGCGCAGAGATTGCAAAGCCCGAGGAGAGGGTAATCATCGCGACAACGAGTGCCAATCCGGACAATCTCTCCAGAAGGATTGCGTTTGCCAGAAGGGTGGGGCTACTGATCCCTGACGGCGAGCTACAGTCAGACCATCTCCGCATGCTGAGTGGTTCTTCCTACAGGGTCAGGGTGTACGGGAGAGGGAAGGACAATAGTGACCCCAGAGAAACTACCCATCGTCTCACAAGTCAGACCGATGCGAAAATAGACCTGAGAAAGCCGGAGTTCGAGATCTCGGTAATAGGCGGCTCAAGGAACTACTTCGCGCTCACCAGACCGAACGAGATGCGACAGGGATGGGCCTCCAGGAGGCCGAGGTCAAGGGCCTACTTCCATCCGGCTGCAATCTTCCCGAAGCTTGCGAGAGCCTTGGTGAACCTGACGGGGGTGAGAGAAGGTGGAACGCTGCTTGACCCCTACGTCGGAACGGGAAGTCTCCTGATCGAGGGGTTCTTGGTGGGGGCTAATTGCGCTGGCGTCGATATCAGTGGGAAGATGGTGAGGGGCTCTCTCGCCAACGGCAAGAAACTGGGGCAGGAGTGGCTAGGAATCGTCCGGGCTGACACTTCCCGCCTTCCCGTCAACTCGGTTGACGCAATCGTGACGGACGTCCCCTACGGTCGGGCCTCCAGCGGAGAAGGGTCCAATACCGCCTCGCATCTGGAGGCGCTTGTCAACAGTACGAGGCGAATCCTCAAGCGCGGAGGTAGAGCGGTCATCATGCACCCGAAGCAGGTGGAGATTCTGCCGTCCGAGAATCTGAAGATGGAGGAGGAACATCAGCTTTACATACATAGGAAACTCACTCGCACGATTACCGTCCTAAGGAGGACCTTGTTCTGACAAAGCTCTCAGTCATATTTCTTGGCACGAGTTCAGCAACCCCCACCAAGAGCAGGAGTCTGCCGTCGATAGCAATCCGCCGTGAGGGCGAGGTCATTTTGATGGACTGCGGGGAAGGAGCCCAAAGACAGTTTGTCAGACACGGCCTGGGTCTGAATAGAGAGATGGTCATCGCCATCTCTCACCTCCACGGCGACCACGTGAACGGTCTCCTCGGCCTCCTCCAGACGATGAGCATGACCCAGAGGCTACGGAAGATCACGATCATTGCACCTTCTGACCTGTTCCGATGGCTCAGGTTCACCATGAAGATTCTTCACATAGGACTCACGTTCGATATCAACTTCATCAAGGCGAAGAGCGGTCTTCTGTTCGAAGGAAGAGATTACAGAATAACAGCGCAAAGAGCGGATCACGCAATCGAGTCATACGCCTACCTGTTCGAAGAGCTTCCGCGTCCCGGCATTTTCAATCCCAACAAGGCGAAGAGGCTCGGGATACCAATGGGTGAGAAATGGTCCAGGCTTCAGCATGGGAAGAGGGTGGTGGTGGCGGGGAAGACCTTCAGGCCAATCGATGTGCTTGGGCCAAAGAGACCCGGAAGGAAGGTGGGATACTCAGGAGACACGAGGCCATCGCAGAGGCTCGCCCGTTTCTTCAGAGGAGCCGACATTCTGGTCTTTGACTCCACTTTTCTTTCGAAGGACATGGAGAAGGCTCTGGAGAGGATGCACTCCACGGCGCTCGAGGCTGCCCGACTTGCCAAAGCGGCCGGGGTCAACCGGCTCGTGCTCACGCACTTCAGTGCACGATACAGGAGCGTCGTGAGACTCCTTAGGGAGGCGAAGGCCATCTTCGAGGACACCGTTGCGGCTCATGACGGGCTCGAGATCGAAGTCGCCTATCCGGAATCCTGATGCGCCGTAAGCCACTCAATCAGCTGGTCAGCCTCCTCTGAATCCATCACCAAGAAGATTGGTCCTAGCGGCGACTCGTCCTCGCTTCCGCAGAGCACAACGATACCAGCGAACGCCGCCTGCCGATTTAGCATCAGCGTGAGCCTATTTTCCGTCCTTCCTCTTAGGAGAAGTCTGCGCGCGGCGTCCCTCACCCTGCGGTCTCTGAGCTGGTCGTGAAGCTTTTGGAGGCACCTCATGCTCTCAGAATAGAGCAGGATTTCATCCACAGAGATTTCTTCTTTGTGCGGACAATCGCCAAACACGTTCTTGGCTGCTGCCAGAACCTTCGACCTCTCCTCCGACGGGGAGACCGAAGCTCGGAGGATGATCCTGACTGAGGTCGGCTTACCTTCCAACGGCCTTCATCCAGTCACTGGCTAACGCCTTCACTCTCTCCCCAAGTTCCACGGGATTGGTGTGCTCGTTAGATACTATCTCGTCGGCAAGCGCGATGGCTGCACCAATTCCTACCCCCAGCTCGCGCTCGTCCCTCGCCACAAACGTGTTCCAGTCGGGAGGGTCGTCGCTCCTCCCTCTCTCCTTGAGAAGCTCGAACCTCCTCTTGCGTGAGGCGTGAATCGCAAGAAGTACCACGTGGGCATTCCTCCGAAAGACATCCACTTCTGCAACTGAACGGATGCCATCCACGATTACGACGTCCTCACGCAGAGCCTTGATCGCTCGGAGTGAGAGTTCAGCAACGGCCCCTTCTCCCATCCTCTCCCTGAGCTCCTTCATCACATTACCAGTATTCTCCGGATCTGGATTGAGGCCCCTCCTCTTCGTCTCCTCTCTGATGACGTCACCCATCACGATCCTCTTCAGGTTCAGGCTCTCCAAGGCCCGGGCTGCGGTCGACTTCCCTGCACCAGGCATTCCCGTGATAGCTATTACCAGCATCGGTACTCTCCTTCGTGGTGACGATTTGAGGCGAGATTATAAGAATCACTGAAATGTGCGACTAGCTTAATTAGCTTTGGGAACACAGTCAGGGCAAACGGGAAATTTCAGTTGCGCGCCTTCCTCTCGCTCGACATTGAGAACGAGGAAGTGTTGCGTGAGATGGTAGACGCGCAGGGAGAACTCGCACGGACTGGCGCAGACCTGAAGCTCGTTGAGAGACAGAACCTTCACTTCACGGTAAAGTTCTTCGGGGAAATCCCTGATTCACGAATAGAGGAGGTAGACAAGAGGATAAAGAGCGTCGAGCTCAAGCAGGCAGATGTGCGAGTAGCAGGTGTCGGTGCATTCCCTGACCTTCGTCGTCCGAGGGTTGTCTGGGCCGGGGTCGCCTCGCAGGACGTGACGTCGGTGACCAACATCGCAGTGGCCGTTATCAAGGCAGTGGAAGGAATCGGCCAACCCGAGGACCACACTTATCATCCTCATATCACGCTGGCAAGAATTCGTTCAGAAAGAAACAAACAGGAATTGGTGGGATACCTAGAGAGAAACAGGGAGCGCATGTTTGGGGCTTCGCGTCTCGGAACCCTGAAGCTGAAGTCTTCAACGCTGACTCCTCGTGGACCGACCTACTCAGAAGTGAAGGTGTATCCACTCGGGTGATCTTTTGAGCTCAATCATCACCACGGCGAAGAAGCTTGTGACTCCAACTCCAGCTCAAGAGGCGAGGCTGGGAAGGGTGACTGAGCTTATCCTCAAGAAGACGGAGACTGCCTCCAAGGATTTTCCACAAGTTAGAGAGGTCATGGTAGGAGGATCGTTCGCGAAGGGCACCTGGCTCCCCGAGGAGGCTGACATCGACATCTTCGTGAAGATCTCTCCCGAGGTGGATGATTCAACCTTCGAGGAGATCGGGCTTCAGATTGGGAGAAGAGCCGGGAGGGGTTATCCATTCGGGAAGAAATACGCTCAGCACCCCTACACAGAGGCGACGATCGAAGGCATCAAGTTCAACATCGTGCCGTGTTTCGATGTCAAGCCGGGCGCGTGGAGGAGCGCTGCGGACAGGTCTCTGTATCACGTGAAATTCGTAAGCGAGAAGCTGGACGACCAGGCGAAGCTTCAGGTTAGGTTGCTGAAGTGGTTCATGCGGAGCGTTGGCGTCTACGGCGCAGAGATCGAGATGGAAGGCTTCAGCGGGTACTGCGCTGAGGTTCTTGTCTACAACCACGGAGGGTTCGAGCAGGTCCTCCGATACTTCGCGGGTTTGAGGCCGCCCTCCGATGGAAGTTTCTTGGAGCTCAAGGATCCCATCGACCAGAACAGGAACCTCGCGAAAGCGATCTCTCTCGAGAGCATCTCAAGGATGATACTGGCATCGCGGGCGTTCGTCAAGGAACCGAAGCTCGAGTTCTTCAAGAAGGTCAGGAGGAGGGTCAGGGCGCCTCTGAGGAGGAGCCTCTTCGTGATACTCTTTCAGCACCCGGAGATCAGTGAAGACACGCTTTGGGGTGAGCTCAAGAAGAGCACGAGGCACATTGCGAATCATCTTAGAAAAAATGGATTTCCTGTCCTGAGGGCCAGGGCCGCTTCCAACAACAAGACACGAAGCGCCATCATCATTCTCCCGGAGAATGAGTCACTCCCCGAGCTTGAGGATAGGACGGGACCTGGAGTGGAGCTTGCGAACGAGACGAGGAGTTTCATTCGGAAGAACCGGCAGCGGGGACATCTGGTATGGGCTGGTGAGGATGGGCGGGTCCATATTCTGTCGAAGAGGAAGTACTCCCGCTTGGATTCGGTCCTCCGTGAAATCCTGAACGGACAGATAGCGAAGGTTGGCGCATCGGCTGACGTAGTCCGGTCCGTAATCAAGACGGGTAGGCTTCTTCGCGGAGAGAGGCTGGAGAGGGAGATGCGGAAGGAGGCGTGGCTGTCGGAGGGGGTCCATGACATCATCGCTGACACAATTGGAACAGATTCCGCTTGAAGAGTTCGGCCGGATTCCGTACCTGAACATCCTGACCTACCCTGGACCAGACCTTCGTTCTGCGAAGAGCAGAATAAAGCAGCTTCAGAAACTCGGAGTTGAAGGGGTCATCTTTGAGGGGAAGACGAAGGTAGGAAGGCTCGGTCTGGTGGGCCTCGGCACGGTCGGCGTGGTCGTGAAGTCTGTCACGAAAGACGGCATCTTCGCACTGAAGATAAGGCGAAGGGATGCGAATAGAGAGAGCATGGACAATGAAGTCAGGCTGATGAAGATGGCGAACAGCGTGGGTTTGGGTCCGCGCCTCCTAAGACATGCCAGGGACTTCATCATCATGCAGCACATACAGGGGATGGGCATCGATGAATGGTTGAGCCAACTCCGAGGGAGAGGGAGCGCCGGAAGGGCTAGAGAGCTTGTCCACCGCCTCCTCAACCAGTGCAGAAAGCTCGACCTGATCAACCTCGATCACGGACAGCTGAGCGACCTGAGGAAGCACGTTGTCATTTCTGACGATTCTCCTTGCATCATAGACTTCGAGTCAGCGAGCACGAACAGAGCGCCGAGGAATGTGACAACTGCAGCTCAGTACCTGTTCATCGGCGGGAAAATTTCAACGAGATTGAAGCGAATGCTGGGGTTGAGGGAGACCGACGCCATAATTGAAACACTGAGGCAATACAAGCGGGATATGAACGATGCTAACTACGCAAAGGTACTAATTTCGATGAAGATTAGGTCGACTAAACGTTAACCTGAGAGGGAATCGTAGACGAGTGGGATGGGGTCGGTGGGATTTGAACCCACGATCGCCAGCGTGCTGGACCTCTTGGATTCCCCAGGCTGGAATC
>JACPTA010000123.1 GCA_016193005.1 Nitrososphaerota archaeon
AAAGCTTTTAACATCTAGACGGGCTTTTTGAGCCCGTGCCAGCTACGCAAACGAGCTCGAGGCTTGTCGGAGAACTTGTCAAGATTTTCGGAGAATCGAGCGTCATGAGCTCTCCTTCCTCACTCGAGGATTACCGGAGAGACATGGCCGACTACGAGGGAATGCCTGTTGTGGTTATCAAGCCCGCCTCCGAGGCGGAGGTCGTGAGGCTTGTGCAGTTTGCGACCAAGAACCGGGTGCCCATAGTACCGAGAGGTGCGGGGAGCAGCTTGACTGGGGCAGCGGTCCTGGAAGGGGCAATCGTGCTCGACATGCGGAAGATGAGCAAGATCTTGAAGGTGGACCTCGTGAACTGGTATGTCCAAGTCCAACCTGGAATCTCGCTCGACGACCTCAACGTTGAATTGAAGAAGAAAGGCTTCTTCTTTCCTCCGGACCCGGCGAGCAGTTACATCTGCACCGTCGGGGGCGCGATAGCGGAAGGATCTGGTGGCATGCGGTGTGTCAAGTATGGCACCATGAAGGACTGGGTCATCTCTGTTAGGGTAGTGCTACCGAACGGTGAAGTCGCCCGTTTTGGAGAGCCACTCGCCAAGAACAGGGCAGGATACGACCTTCTGCACCTCATGGTCGGGAGCGAGGGTACTCTCGGCATCATCACCGAAGCCCACCTCAAGATCATACCACTCCCCGCGGAAACCATCCGCCGACTCCTGACAACATTCTCAGAGTGGGAAGCTGTAAGCAATACGATCAACGACCTGAGAACCTCGAGGATAATGCCCAACCTCTTTGAGTTCTTGGACCGGGAGAGCATCGCAGCGCTGAACCAGAAACTCGAGCAGAACCACGAGGAGGCTGAGGCGACTCTTCTCCTCGACATCGAGGAGCAACTCCTTGAGAAGGTAGTCGCGATACTCAGATCACACGGGGCTGGGAAGATTACGATAGCGCGGGATGAGGAGGAGGCTGAGAAGATGTATCAGCTGAGGGCGATGGTCTACCTAGCGGTGAAGAGCTTGGCGAGTGGCGTGCAGGTCGAGGACGTCGCAGTACCACTCGACCGCTTGGGGGAGTATTTCAAGCTCGTGAAGTCGGTGGCAGCGAAGTACGGACTCAAGATTCCAGTCAACGGACACGCGGGTGATGGGAATGTGCACCCGAACATTCTCTACGATAGAGACGACCCTGCAAGCAGGACGAAAGCCATGGCTGCCTATGAAGAGATCTGCAGATTCGCGATTGGCGTAGGTGGCTCGGTGACGGGAGAGCACGGGATCGGCATTCAGAAGATGAAGTTTCTGAGGGAGCAGCTCGTCTCTCATGAGGGGAAGGAAGCGCTCAGGTTGATGAAGGAGATCAAGAAGATTTTCGACCCAGAGGGAATCATGAACCCCGGGAAGTATGTCGAAGGAGCCTAGCGCCCGACTAGTTCAGCGCTCGTTTGAGCCGCTGCACAGCTTCCTTCAGTGTCTGGTCTCTCTTGCAATAGCTGAACCTCACCATATTCTTCCCTGCCTCCTTCGTCGCGTAGAAGCTTGAGGCCGGAAGAACCGCGACCGCCGCCCTCCTCACGAGGTAGTTGGAGAAGGCAAAGTCATCGCTCTTGCTGAATTGTGTGAAATCAGCCAGTATGTAATACGCGCCCTGTGGCTCGACGCACTTGAATCCCATCCCGCCAAGAGAATCGAGCATGAATCTTCTCTTCCTTTCGTAGCTGTCTCTGAGGGATTTGTAGTAGGAACCCGGCATGGCAAGGCCTTCTGCGGCTGCCCTTTGCAACGGGCTGGGAGCACAGACCGTCATGTAGTCGTGAACCTTTCGAATTGCTTTAGTCAGCCTCCGTGGAGCAACGGCGTACCCGACCCGCCATCCGGTCACGCTGAAAGTCTTTGAGATACCCGATATCGTAACTGTTCTCTCTGCCATTCCAGGAAGTGTCGCGAGGCTCAAATGGCTGTAGCCTTTGTAGACTATCCTTTCGTAGATCTCGTCGGTAATGGCCGTCACGTCATGATCCTTGCATAGATCGGCGACCAGCTTCAGCTCGGCTTTATTGAAGACGCGACCTGAAGGATTGTTTGGCGTGTTGACTATCATTAGCTTCGTCTTGCTACTGAATTTCTCTTTCAGTTTCTCCTCGTCGAACCTGAAGTCCGGCTCAGTCAGGCGAACATACTTTGGCCGTGCGCCTGAGATCACGGTCGCAGGCACGTAGTTCTCGTAGAAAGGCTCGGTCACGATGACTTCGTCTCCCGGGTCCGTGAGGGCGATTACCGTGTCCATCATGGCCTCTGTCGAGCCGCAGGTGACAGTGATGTTTTCTTCCCAGTCAGCCTCTATCCCATTGTACTCTCTGAGTTTTCTCGCGATCCTCTCCCGCAACTTTGCTGAACCGTGAGAGATCTCGTATTGGTTGTAGCCTTCTTTGATCGCCCGAATCGCCGCGCTCTTCAGCGTCTCGGGCGCAGAGAAGTCAGGGAATCCCTGGGCCAGATTTATCGCCCCGTGGCGGTTCGAAAGTCTGGTCATCTCTTTGATGGTAGAGCTCGGCAGGAGCTTGACTCTATCGGAGACCTGCCATTCGCCTTGGACTCGTTTCAATCTGAACGGCCTCCGACGCAACTAATCCATCTCTATTTAACCCGCGAAGACTCGAACGGCGTTTGTTGGCAGCCTCGGGGCGTGAATGGCCGGAGCCTAGTGAGAACATCCGAGTTCGGCAAAGGTTAAGATAATCCAAAGACCCGTGAGAACTGTGCCCGTCGTAGACGTGCGAGATTTGAGGAGAGAGTTTCGCGGGAAGCGGGGCACGGTAATCGCCCTCGATGGGGCTAATCTCCAGGTCGAGGCGGGAGAGATCTTCGGACTCCTCGGCCCGAACGGGGCAGGGAAGACCACCCTCATCAGAATACTCTCCACCCTTCTCCTCCCGAGTTCTGGAACCGCGACAGTTTATGGTCACGATGTGGCCTCGGAGCCGGAGAGGGTGAGGCCCATCATCAGCATGGCCAGCGGTGCCGAGAGGGTGGGATACGACTTCATCACTGGCAGGGGAAACCTCTGGTTCTTCTCGCAGCTCTACGGCATCTCCTCAGATGTGGCCAGGAGGAGGATCGAAGAACTCTCCTCGGCCCTTGGATTGGATGGCTATCTCGACAGGAAACTCTACGCGCTCTCAACTGGCTACCGCCAGAGGCTGGCCATCGCGAGGGCATTCATGAACGACCCGAAGGTCGTCTTCCTTGACGAACCGACCAGCGGACTGGATGTGATGACGGCGAAGAGAATACGCGATTTCATGGTCAAGCAGGCGGTGGAGCACGGCAGGGCCATCCTCCTTGCGACCCACAACATGACTGAGGGGGAGTCGATTTGCGACAGGGTAGCAATCATAGATAGGGGAAAGATCTTGGCATGCGACTCTCCTGCCTCTCTCAAGAGGATAATCGGTGTGCCCGCCTATGTCATGGAGGTCACTCCTCCGACAGAGTCGCTCGATTTCATCTCGTCGGTGGCAGGGGTGAACGGTGCCACGACCTCTCTGGACCAAGAGCGGGAGCTTGCGAGAGTCCAGGTCCTCGCCGAGAACGATACGGTGATTCAAGAGGTGAGGTCGACTCTCGAGTCTCGTGGGATGAGAATTGTCTCTTCATGGAGG
>JACPTA010000124.1 GCA_016193005.1 Nitrososphaerota archaeon
CTCGCATCGAATTTCTTTCATCTCAGACTGTTTCATCGGCGCGCAGTCCAGATTTACTCCGTCGTAAAATAGAAGAACACCAGAACACGGTTTATTAGCCTAGGGTGTCGCATTATGCGAATTCCCTGATGACGTCGTCAGAAGTGTTGAAAAAAATAGAGACTCTCCGTCTTAGTTCAGTTCCATACGAGCATTATATATCAATGCTAGCCATTATCGCGGTTCTAAACGGCATCAAGCCTGCATTCATGGGCGATGAAGTCGAATACCTTGAGGAGTACAAGGAGGCGGGAAGGAGGCTCGGCCTGAGGGTACTCGTGACGAAGAGGCCTCCGACCGATGCGTACAAGATCCGGAGGCCACTCGTACCCATGAGTTTCATCAAAGCGTACCATGGGGCCGTAGAGGAGAAGGAGAAGAGGACTGCCTGGCTGTTCAGGCAGACGGGGACATCAGAGAGAATCTCGCACTCTATCTCGGGCCAACTCGACGAGGGATACGTCCTCGGTTATCCGGAATGCTGCATAAGGGCGTACGGCGAGGACCGCGCGATGCTGGTCGAGACCGTCTACAACTACATAGTCGACCGTTATCATGCAAAGACGGAGGAAGACGCCGTGAAGGTGCTCTTGACAGACCCTCCCTTTCCAGCACCGAAGAGTCGGATACACGAAAGCTTCGAGAAGTTCCCCTTCATCAGTCACGTCGCCTGCTCGGATTGTATAGATGGCAGGAGCCAGAAGTCGTCGAAGCTCAACCAGGAGCTGCGCAAGCTGGCCACAGAAGTTGGTCTCAAGGGGCGCATCGTAGAGAGCATGGCCGACCTGCTGGCGACCCGATTGACTCGTGTGGTCAAGAGGTAGCGGCGCGCTTCAAAACAATCGATTTGGTTCGACAGGGCTTTGGAGCCTTACTTTCGGAGTAACGCGATACCCTCGATCTCTACCATCCACTCGGGCTTCGCCAACGACTTTACAATCAGAAGCGTGCTTGCAGGCGGGTGCTTCATCCCCCATTGCGTGAAGACTCGCCCCCTCAGCTGTGAGAAGGGCTTCCATTGGCTCTGATCTGTGAGCAGCACCGTTAACTTGAAGATGTCGCTTACTGTCCCGCCCGCCTCCTCTACGACAATCTTCAGATTCTCAAAGACCTTCAGAGCCTGAGCCTCAAAGTCTCCTGGGGACGCAAGCTTCCCGTTTGCGTCCTCCGGAACTTGACCCGATATGAACAACAGGGCTCCTCCCTTCACCTTGAAGGCGTGAGAGTACGGAGCCGCCGGTGGCGGCAGCTTCTTGGAATCAACTACTTCTTTGCTCATGCAGGATCATCGACCTAAAACGGTCAAAGAGATGATTTACGTGTTTCGGCTCGCTCTCTCCTGTGAAAGGCCTCTCGCCCGAGGAATTCTAGGCCTGAAGTAGGTGCTCTGTTCTGGATCTATGCTTTCTGCTCGGGCTTGGCGCGTTCAACAATCTTGAGATATGAAGCTGAGATGGTGACTGGCATCTGATATGGTGTGTCGAGCAGAATCACGGTGAGTTCCTGTTTAGCCTGTTCTACCCTTGTGATCTTCGCCCTCATGCTCTTGAAGGGCCCCGCGACAATCTCGACCGTGTCTCCCTCGTTCATCTCCGCGATCATTGATTTTGTGACCAGGAATTTCTCGATGTCAGAATACTGCATCATCCCAGGAATCTTGCTCCTGACGTGCTTGAAGCCCTGGATGCTCTCGTCCACTACCTGAGAGTTGGGCGCCTCGAATAGCACGTAGCCCTTCCATGTATCGAGCGCCAAGATTGAGTAGATCGGCTTCTTCTTCTGGATGGCTCTGTTCGCTACGAAGGTCGCCACAGTCCTCTCTTGTCCCCCTGTTGTCTTCACGGGGTATATCGAGGTCTGTTGCTTCTGCTCTGACAAATTCTCATCCAACTCAACCGAATATCGTGGGTAGTGCTGTCGAGACCAGCTTGATTAGGAAGCCGATCGTTCCCACTACAGCGATTCCGAGCACCACCAGCCGTAGGTAGAGCACGAACTCCGTTCTATCGCTCTTCCTTGAAAGTTTGAGGACTGAGCCCATTGACCTGAATAGGTCGCGTGCACCCAAGAGTAATACTTCCGTTGCGGTCGAGCAAGGTGACCAGTTTATAGGCTTATTGAGTTAAGCCCGAATCTTCATGGTCTCCGGGCCGAATCGAAGAGATTCGATGTAGATGATAACTCAGGGTTCACCTACCATCGTTCTAGTCTCGTCGAGCAGGGACATTGCGTCGATGAACATGGTCCAGCGTCTGGTCGAGAGACACGGCTTCTCCTCGACGAAGATTACGCTGATGGGGAGGCAGGTCCTCCAGAAGGACTCGTTCCTCCTCGTGAACCTCGATACCGAGCTGGTTCACGCACCGAACCTAGACCAGTACTTCAACCCGCTCGCCTACGTCTTCCTCTCGCGTCACAGGGCGGAGTCAGGGATATCTTCGCTCACGGTCCACACCACCGGCAATTTCTCGAAGGAGGCAGAGCTTGGAGGGAGAGCGAGAGAGCTGGGGAGGGTGAACCCTGACCTTCTGAAGAACTACTTCGTCGCTCTGAAGAAGCGGCAGGGCGAGCTGGATGACTACGTGGTGACGCTCGAGGCGACCCATCACGGCCCCACATCGCTGATGAAGCCCGTCATGTTCGTGGAGATTGGGCCGGCGGAGCCGAACTGGAAGGACGCGCGCGCTGGAGCGGTTGTCGTCGACGCCCTGATGGAAGCCCTCTCGAGTCCGAAAGCGTGGGAGAGGGTCGCGCTTGCGTTTGGTGGGACTCACTACCCCGACAAGTTCAACAGGCTGCTCCTTGAGAGCGACGTTGCTATCGCATCCGTTGCGGCCAAATACTCCCTTGAAGACGTGGATAGCGAGATGTTTGGTCAGATGATTCAGAAATCGTCAAGATTCCCGAAATACGTCGCGATCGATTGGAAGGGGATGGGGAGGCACAAGGAAAAAATCCTAGCTCTTGCAAAGCAGTTTGCGCTTGAAGTGATGAAGCTGTGAAGAAGAGGAGTTTTGCAGAGCAAGTCTACAATCTTACCTCGCAGGTACCGAAGGGTAAGGTCACCACTTATGGTGCAATCGCGAAGAAGTTGAGGAGACCGCAGGCGAGTAGAGCTGTGGGAAGAATCCTCGGGGCGAATCCCCATCCCATAGTTGTACCGTGCCACAGGGTGGTGAAGTCGGACGGTGGGCTTGGGGGTTACACCTCGCCCAGAGGGATAAGGATGAAGATCGAACTCCTGACGGGGGAGGGAGTAGAGATAGGGGACGGGAAGATAGATCTGTCGCGTTTTCTCTTCAGAGACTTCGCGCTATAGCCTGGGCCTTCTTCCCGAGGAGGACGAGGCAGAGAAGGGCCTTCGCGGTATGAAGCCTGTTCTCGGCTTGGTCGAGGACGACTGACTGCGGACCATCGATGACTCCGGAGGTAACCTCCTCTCCCCTGTGGGCCGGCATGCAGTGTTCGAAGATCGCATCCCGCTTCGCATGCGACATGAGTTCCTCGCTCACCGTGTATTTGGGCATCAGTACGCTGAGCCTCTTCTCCCTGTCACTCTCAAACCCCATTGAGACGAACGTGTCTGTTACAACGCAGTCGGCGTCTCTGACGGCCTCAATCGGATCCTCCAGGACGGTGATGGTTCCGCCGGTAGACTTTGTCATGGACTCGGCCTCCCTTACGGCCTGCTCCAGCGGTCTGTAATCTCTCGGGGCTGCCACGACGAAATCGATTCCCGAGAGAGCCGCGCCGTACAGCCAGGAGTTGCACACGTTGTTTCCATCTCCGACCCAAGCGACCTTGAGGCCTCTGAGCCGCTTCTTCCGTTCCTGTAATGTGAGAAGGTCGGCCAGAATCTGAGCTGGATGGAACCTGTCGCTGAGCCCGTTGATGACGGGGACAGATGACGCGCTGGCCAACCTAACCAACTCCTCGTGACTGTTCACCCTGGCGATGATTCCATGAACGAGCCTGGAGAGGACGGCCGCCGTGTCCTCCGGCGTCTCCCCCCTTCCAAGTTGCAGCTCGCTCATTGAGAGGGTGATCGATTCCCCGCCGAGCTCGCTGATCGCGACCTCGAAGCTCAGCCTTGTCCTCGTGCTCTGCTTTTGGAAGAGGAGGGCCAGCGTCCTCATTCGCAGGTGAGAGGCGGGAGCCATCTTCTTCCTGCGCTTCTTGAACTTCGCGGAGAGCCTGAGTACGAATTGTAGTTCTTGAGGTGAGAGCTCCGCGAGGGTGAGGAAGTCTTTCTTCACGCTGGAGCGGTTGGGCGGAAGCAAGTTAACATTTGCGAACGGGAAATCCCACGCCGTTAATGAGTGGGATGAAAGCGGGCGTGGGCGCTTTTATATTGAGCGGGATTTCATTCGTAATGCCCTCGGCGCTTCGCTTCCGCCTCTACCCCTCGCGCGACCAGGAGGCCAAGATGCTCAGGACACTCGAGGCCTGCAGGCGCCTCTGGAACGACGCGCTATCCCACCGCAGGGATAGATGGCAGTCCGAGCGCAAACCCACGTCGTACAATTATCAGCAGTGGATCCTCACGGCAGAGTGCCACGAAGACCCCGAGCTCGGCTCTCTGCATTCGCAGGTCGCGCAGGATGTCCTTCACAGGCTCGATAGAGCGTTCAAGGCCTTCTTCGAGCACTGGGCAGGATATCCAAGGTTCAAGAAATTTAGGGAGTGGTGGTCGTTCACCTACCCCCAGACCTACCACGGCTCCGTCAAATCGGACCCGCTGAGGAAGAGGCTCTTCCTCTCGAAGGTGGGGAATGTCCCCGTCGTATTCCACCGGCAGCTCCCGAAGGACTCTAGGATGAAGACATGCACGGTCGTCAGGGAGCCAGACGGA
Organism: Nitrososphaerota archaeon; assembly: GCA_016193005.1. GTDB lineage: Archaea > Thermoproteota > Nitrososphaeria > Nitrososphaerales > Gagatemarchaeaceae > JACPTA01. The sequence continues at coordinate 4,892 of JACPTA010000124.1, forward strand.
AAGTGGTTCGCCTCCTTGGTATTCGAGGAGGTGGTGCCGCTGCAGAACGTGCCGTCGGCTGTGGCGACGACGAGGGCGCCAGTTGGCATCGACCTCGGTCTTCGCTCTCTGATAACGACGTCAGACGGTGAGAAGGTCGAGCATCCGCGCCTCCTGAGGAAGGCGGAGAAGAGGTTGAAGCACATCCAGCGTGTCTTCTCTCGCA
>JACPTA010000119.1 GCA_016193005.1 Nitrososphaerota archaeon
CTGGTGGGCTATGATGGGGCGGTCGATTGGTGCTGCCTGCCGAAGTTTGATTCCCCGAGCGTCTTCGCGGCAATCCTCGACAGGAAGGTAGGCGGAAGGTGGTGCATCGCGCCCCGCGGGAAGGGGCGCGCGAGTCAGAGGTATGTGGAGAACACCAACATCCTGCAAACTGAGTTTGAAGTGAACAGTTCGACGGTCGTGGTGACCGACTTCATGCCGATTGCGCTCTCGAGCGAAGCCTGGTCAACTCCTCCCGAGATTCACAGGGTGGTAGAGTGTACACAGGGCGAGATGACCATGAGGATGCAACTCCAGCCCAGGTTCGATTACGGTCGAGCCAGTCCGAGGATGGAGAAGAGTGCCGTTGGGGTATCGATGAAGAACGCTAAGCACGAAATGGTTCTGTCGTCGAGCATCGACGTAGATTTATCGCGAGACGGTATCGCGTGGAAGGAATTCAAGGTGGGTCGAGGGGAGAAGGCGGTCTTCGTGCTCAGCTACGGTGAAGACGAGCCGAGGACGGTCGGCGAATATCGGACACCCGTTCAGCTACTGAGGACGGAGGCGTTCTGGAAGCATTGGGTGGGGAGGCTCGAATACGACGGGGCGTGGAGGGATGCGGTCATCCGGTCAGCCTTAACGTTGAAGCTGTTGGTCTATTCCCCCACTGGTGCGATGGTGGCCGCGCCAACGACCTCGCTCCCCGAAGCACTTGGAGGAGAGAGAAACTGGGACTACCGTTTTTCCTGGATCAGGGACTCGGCACACTCTCTCTGGGCATTCAATCTGCTGGGCTACAGGAGCGAGGCGGAGAGGTATCTCCACTGGTTAGTAGACAACAACCCCGCTCTTGACTTGGACCTGCGTCTAATGTACGCGATTGACGGTCACAGTCAGATTGCAGAGAAGACGATGAAGCACCTTGAAGGTTACAAGGGGTCTGGACCTGTCAGGATTGGGAACGCGGCAGTAAGGCAGCTCCAGTTGGACGCGTACGGGTACATGGTTGACGCACTCTACTTCTCATCGAAGCACGGTGCTAACGTCTCGGAGGAGATGTTCTACAGGTTCGTAAAGCCGCTGGCGAAATACATTTGCGAGAATTGGCGAAGGCCTAGTAATGGCATTTGGGAGATAAGGAACCTAAGAGGACATTTCGTCTACACGAAGGCATGGTGTTATGCTGGGCTAGATAGAGCCGTCAGGATAGCCGGGATTACGGGGCACTTGGAAGACATCGGTTCTTGGAGGAAGACCATGGAGGAGATAAAACGGGAAGTGCTTAGCGAGGGATGGAATGAAAGGAAGAAGGCGTTCAGGATGAGCTACGGGAGTGACTCGCTGGATTCCGCGAACTTGATCATACCTCTAATTAAGTTCTTGAGCCCGAAGGACGCTAGAGTCATCAGCACAATCGATGCTATCAGGAAGGAGCTCGGGGAGGGGGTGCTACTTCGCAGGTACAGCGCGAGGGATGGTCTGAAGGGGAGGGAGGGGGCCTTCATCATCTGCAGCTTCTGGCTCGTCGCCTGTCTCGCCTACATCGGGAGGGTCAGTGAAGCGAGAGATATTTTTGAGAAACTACTCGCCTACTCGAATCATCTCGGGTTGTACTCGGAAGAGGTGGATCCCAAGACTCGGGAGTTGTTGGGGAACTTCCCTCAAGCCTTCAGCCACATGGGATTGATCATGGCCGCTTATGCGCTCGTCAAGCATCGAGAGAAGGAGTGAACGCGTAAACCGCAAGCAGGCACTCCGGTCTCTGATTCTACCCGGGCGCAGACGTGCACTACTCGGCTGATGTGTCTGGGCTGAATTCCTCTCGCTGAGGAGTGAAGCATTCGATAACGGTGCTTTCCTTCTTCGGGTCGTTCCGGTATTCGTGGCTCACTCCCGGTGGGATGAACCAACTGTCTCCCTGCTTGACCTTCCATACGTGATCTCCCACCGCGAGATCGCCGCCTCCCTCAACGCAGACTCCGTACTGGGCGTGCGGATGACTGTGTTTTGCGACGATCGAGCCGGCTTCGAACCTGAACTGGAGAAGCGTCGCGGTCTGGGAGTTCGCTAAGATTCTGCGATGGACACCGGCAACAGGTTCGTTCCAGGCTTCCTTCTTGTCTCTCCAGAGGCCGCCCGACCAGTAGCCTGTCTTCTTGTAGCTCATTTGTTGGTCGAGCTAGATGTGCGGGATATATAGGATGCGCTGGGAGTTCCAACAGAGTCGAGATGGTGAAGATCATGGAATTTTCCCCCCGAGATGATACTCCAAAACGTCTCCGGGTTCTGGCCTCTCTTGTTGGCCCTTCGACTTATGGCGCTTCTGATTAGGATTGACAGGGAGATGCCCAACGTCACAAAACTCGCTTTGACCGTCCAAATCTAGTCGCGAGCAACTAATCAATCTTGAAGGAATATGATTTGGTTGTAATCGGCTCCCCTCAACGTGATCTTCTAGTCGTCAGAACCTGCTGGAGTGGCTGTCTCTTCATCCGTATGAACTGAATTACTACAATCTGTAAATAAGAAGATTCTAGCATTTCGGGAGACAGTGTGGTGCTTGGCAGGGCGTACTGACGACTTTGAGTGGCTCCTACAAAGGTTCGAGAGGGACCGAGGCATATTACATCTCCGTGACTTAGTTATCCCCTCTCTTGGGGTGGGTCGGGCTATTGCGTCGCCGCAACAGCCTTTGTCACGTCCGTCTTCGTCACAATCCCGACCAGCTGATTTCTCACGTTCAAGACTGGGAGACCACTGATACGATGCGATATCATCAATTTGGCTGCGTCCGACAGATAAGCGCTTTCGAGAATTGTGATTGGATTGCGAGTCATGATGTCGCCTATGGTGACAAGGTGAACATCGGTTGGGAGGACAACTTTCCCCTTCACTGAGAGTATCTTTCCCTTTGCCGAGACTAATGCGGGGCTGAGTGCTGGATTGACGGCCGTCAGGTCTGAGAGCGTAACAATCCCATCGAGTTGATTGTTCACAATCGGAAGCCTCGAAATGTTGTTCTCTGCCATGATTCTAGCCGCCCGTACGATTCCTTGGGAAGCCCGTGCTGTAACCGGCTTGCGGGTCATTCTCTTCTCAAGTTCGTCGCTCGCGCTTCGATTCACCGCGTAGAAGATGCACATGTCAGTCTTTGTCACGATTCCGGCAAGGGAACCTCCTCGAACCACGACGACTGAGCTTATCGCGCTCTCGAGCATTCTCTTCGCGCAGGAAGATACTGATGTCTCCTCAGATACGGTGACC
>JACPTA010000120.1 GCA_016193005.1 Nitrososphaerota archaeon
CCGTTCCCTTATCGTGGAGGGGGAGGTCGAGTTTCGTAGCGACCTCTATGCCCAATCTCCTCATCTCGGGGCAGTAGGGGTCTGCGGAACTGACGTGGGTCGTCTCAGGACCATCGTAGAAGGTATCTTTTCTGCCGGAGGAGAAATTGACGAACTGGTCGCAAAACACGAAATCCCCTGGGCGAACCTCAGCGTTGAGGCTTCCCACGGCACATGGGCCGAATATTCTATCAACCCCGAGCTGTTTGAATGCGTAGATGTTCGCTCGGTAGGGAATCATGTGTGGGGGGTACTCGTGATGAATTCCGTGGCGTGGGAGGAACGCTGTCGTTACACCTGCGACCTTGGAGAACTTGATTGGGGCGCTAGGAAAGCCGTAAGGCGTCTCAATCCTCATTTCGCCGATTGGCTTGAAGAACTTGTAGAAGCCAGACCCACCGAAGACGCCGATTCTGCATTTGCGCCTCACATTGGAGCTTAACTTTGGAGCGTTTAAATTCCTTAGCCACGTTCGACAGTTCGAAGGGTTGAAATAGGCCGAAGCCAAAATTTGTGCGTAAGTTGAGTCGACCCTATGATGAGCTGCTCGGAAGAGCTCGGTCAGGCCTGGAGAAGATCTCAAAGAAGTCTACTTTGAGCAGGCTTGAGCTCCCGGAACCAGATGTCATATGGGTCGGGAACAAGACGATCTTGCGCAACTACGGAGCCTACCCTAGAACGATCAGGAGGGACCCAGACAAGCTTCTGATGTATCTAGCGAAGGAGTTGGCTACTGCGGCTTCAATCGATGGTGAACGCGCGATCTTCATTGGAAGGAAAGACAAACAGTCGTTCACTCAGCTCTTCCAGAAATACATGCAGGAGAATGTCCTCTGTCCTGTCTGCGGTAGTCCGGACACACACCTGGAGAAGGTTAACAGACTGTACTTCATCATCTGCGAAGCCTGCGGGGCTCGCTCCGCGGTGAGAACCACATAGTTGGACAGCGGCTCGTTCTCGGTAAGACGGATTTCATGGAAGGAGGCGAGTCTGGTCAGCATTTGCGACAGCGAGCTTCTCGGAAAGACCGTGAAAGATGGGAAGCTGAGCATGCACATCTCGAGGGAATACTTTGGTGGAGAGCTGGTCGATGGCGAGCAGGTGCTCCATCTCATGAGGAATTCATCGATAGTCAGCCTTGCGGGTAGCAAGGCCGTGAGGCTCGCCTTAGAGAGTAAGCTCGCCGCGAAGGAAGCCATTAGAGTCGTTGGCGACGTCCCGTTTCTGATGATCTACAAGTTCTTCTACTGACGGTCCCCTTCTCTCATCAGCTGCCTCAGAAGATCCTTCTGCCTGCTATTCAGCTTCTTCGGGACGGCGATGTTTGCCACCACGTACTGATCCCCCTTCCCACCCCCGTTCAGTCGGGGAAGACCTTTTCCCTTTATCCTGAACATCGAGCCTTGCTGTGTTCCCTCTGGAATAGTCAGCTTCACGTCCCCATAGAGCGTGGGCACGGTGACTTCGCCACCTGCGATGGCGTCGAATGCTCCCACCTTCGCCTCGTGGTAGACATCGCTCCCGTCCCTCCTGAAGAGGCTGTGGGGCGTCACGCTCACAACAACGTAGAGATCTCCAGGCGGCACACCTCCTTCAGCTGCTTCACCCTCACCCCGAAGGCGGAGGGTGTGACCGTCCTCTATCCCTGCAGGGATTGAGACCGAAATGCGCCTTGAGCGGCGGACAAGTCCGCGCCCCCTGCATTCTTTGCATGGGTTGTCAATCTGGTAACCCCGGCCGCCGCATCGCCCGCAACTTTCGACACGGATCAGCCTCGCGAATCCTGTACTCTGAACCTTCTGAACCTGGCCGGACCCTCCGCAGATGTTGCAGGTTCGGCGCGCAGTTCCTGGGGATGCACCGCCGCCTCCGCAGGCCTTGCAGACCTCGGTCCTCGGTACCTCGATCTCCTTTGTTACCCCGGTCGCGACATCCCCGAGGTTGAGCTGGATGTTGTATTGAAGGTCCTGCCCCCGCCTCGGAGCCCTCCTCCCCCCCATCCCAAAGAATTGGGAGAACAGATCGTCGAAACCGCCGAAGCCGAAACCAAGGTCGCGAAAGATGTCTGAAAAGTCTGCCCCTCTGAAGATATCCTCCTCCCGGTATCTCTGATAGACGCCTTCTCTTCCGAACGTGTCGAACTGCTTTCTCTTCTCATCGTCCGAGAGGATAGCGTATGCCTCCGAGATTTCCTTGAACTTCTCTTCGGCGCCCGATGACTTGTTCCGGTCGGGATGGTACTGGAGGGCTAGCTTTCTGTAGGCTCCCTTAATCTGTTCCTTGGTTGCGTTCTTGGAAACGCCCAGTATCTCATAGTAGTCCCGCTTCGGGCTGCTGCTCATGTCGCGGTCTCAACCGGGAATTATCTCTTCCCCTCGTCATCCACCACTTTATAATCTGCATCCATGGCTTCGCCCTTACCAGCCTGCTGTGCCCCCTGCTGAGCTCCTGCCTGGGATGACTGCTGCGCTGCTTGCTGGTAGACGGCTGTACCTACCTCTTGGAGGACCTTCTTCAGTGCTTCGTTCTTGGTCTTGATCTCTCCGGAATTCTTCCCCTCCAGTGCCTTTCTAAGTTCCTGAGCCGCAGTGTCAATCTTCGAGATATCAGACTCGCTGATCTTCCCTGCGAGGTCTTTCTTGGTCTTCTCTGCTGTGTAGAGCATTGAGTCAGCCTCGTTCTTGATTTCGGCTTCCTCTTTCTTCTTCCTGTCTTCCTCGGCGTACTGCTCGGCATCCTTGACCAACCTCTCTTTCTCTTCCTTGCTCAACTTGGTGGAAGCCGTAATGGTAATCTTGTTCTCCTTACCCGTCCCAAGATCCTTGGCGGAGACGTTGAGGATTCCGTTAGCGTCGATATCGAATGTTACTTCAATCTGGGGCACTCCGCGTGGCGCGGGTGCTATGCCGGTAAGGTTGAACATCCCCAGAGAGACGTTATCGGCCGCCATGGGCCGCTCCCCCTGGACCACGTGTATTGTAACGGCAGTCTGGAAATCTGCGGCTGTGGTGAATGTCTGACTCCTCTTGGTCGGTATGGTCGTGTTCTTGTCGAGAATCTTGGTGCTAATCCCTCCCAGAGTCTCCAGACCCAGAGAGAGCGGAGTAACATCAAGGAGGAGGATGTCCTTCACCTCTCCCGCTAGCACGGCCGCTTGGATCGCAGCGCCGATCGCGACCGCCTCCATTGGGTCCACGCCCCTCTCGGCCGGTTTTCCAATCGTATCCTCGATTACCTTCCTCACCAGCGGCATCCTCGTCATCCCTCCAATCATGATGACTTTGTCGATGTCCTTCGGCTCGAGTTTAGCGTCGGCCATCACCCTCCCTATTGGAGCCTCCACCCTCTTCACTATGGGCCTAGCCAGCTCCTCGAGCCGGGCCCTGGTGAGCGTGTATTGGAGGTTCTTGGGACCGGAGGTGTCGCTCGCTATGAAAGGTAGGTCGATGTCGGTCGAGACAAGATTGGAGAGCTCGATCTTCGCTCTCTCAGCGGCCTCCTTCAATCGTGCCATGGCGACTCGGTCGTTGCGGAGGCTCATGCCCGTCTTCGCCCTAAAGTCTTCCACCAGGGTGTCAACGATCGCGTAGTCCACGTCGGCTCCCCCTGTCTGTGTATCCCCGCTCGTCGCTATCACCTGGAAGACGCCTTTGCCGAAATCCATCACGGTTACGTCGTGAGTTCCGCCGCCGAAGCTGAAGACGAGAACCTTCATCTCCTTCTCCAGTTTGTCGAGACCATACGCTAGGGAAGCTGCAGTTGGTTCGTTGATGATCCTGACGACTTCCAACCCGGCTATCTCGCCGGCATCCTTTGTGGCCTGCCTCTGATTGTCGTTGAAATGCGCAGGCACTGTGATGACGGCTTTCTTCACGGGATAGCCCAGGAAAGTTTCAGCATCCTTCTTTATCTTCTGAAGAATAAATGCGCTAATCTGCTGGGGAGTGAACTCCTTGTCCTTGACCCTGACCTTGTAGTCTGTTCCCATCTTCCGCTTTATCTCGAGGATAGTTCCGTCGGGGTTGGTGACCCATTGTCTCTTGGCTGGCTCACCAACGAGAAGCTGGCCGTCGGTCGTAAATGCCGCGACGGATGGAAACATCTTCCCCGCGGTTGTGGGCCCCTCGGCGCTCGGGATTACCGTCGGCCGACCCGCCTCCATTACGGCCGCGGCAGAGTTTGTCGTTCCGAGGTCAATCCCAATTATCTTCTCTCTGCTACTCATCCTCGTCTACCTCCCCGACTCTGCCACTATTTCTGTTCTGAGGGCGCGAGGCTAACTCAACCTTGACCATGCTAGGCCTGAGGATCTTGTCCTTGAAGACGAAACCGCGACGAATCTCCTCGATCACGGTGTCATCTCCGACCTTCTTGCCCTGAACCTTGTCTACGGCCTCGTGCAGCCGGGGGTCGAAAGGTTTCCCGATCGCCTCGATGGGCATCAGTCCCTCGCCCTCGAGCGTCAGGCTGAGGTTCTTGTGCACCATTCTCACGCCCTCAACAAGCGCCTTCGTGTCTTTCGTCGATTGCGCAGAGGCAATTGCAAGTTCGAGTTCGTCAAGGACCGGGAGCAGCTTCCGAACTAGTTTGGTTGTTGAGAAATCTTCCATCTCCTTGACTTCCCTGTCAATTCTCTTCCTGTAGTTCTCAAAGTCTGCCTGCACGTACTTGACCCTCGACAGATAATCTTCCCCTCTCTTCTTCTCCTCTTCCAGTAGCTTCCTCAGGTGGTTAACGTTCGTTTCAAGCAGCTTGAGCTCTTTCTCCGTCTGAGTTGTCTCCTGATTTTTTCCATCAACGACGCCCTCTAACTCGCTCAGGTCGTTCTCAGTCTCCTTCTGTTCATTCTTCCCATTCGACAACCATCTCACCGCGAATCTTCAATCCGGACGAAGGCTCCGTCACTATTGAAGCCTCGGTCGCTGACAATGGCCTGGTGTTTGAGGAAACTGGAAAGCATGGAGCGGACCGACATTAAACTAGCGTTTTCGGAGGTGATATTCATGCCGCGTCAGCTATACAACTGTGCGTTGTATAGTGCCTAATAAGAATTTTGTTGGAGCCAAGTCTCGGCGCCTGACCTTGGAATCACGCTAAACGTCACGCCGCCTTCTATGTAATACCAGAACCCTTTTCTCGACCCCCAAGGAGCAGCGATTATCGTGCGTCGAGACAAGCTGAGGGAGCGATTACTCAGGTACCAGCGGGAGAGCAGGTTCCTGGTGAAGGACAGCAACGACATGAAGGTGATCGAGGAGGTATTTGACAAGCCTACCCTTCTCGCTCTCTACGAGCTCCTCAAAAAGGGGGCGATTGTCGGTCTCAACGGCGTTGTCAGGGCTGGGAAGGAGGCGAGGGTCTACTGGGGTGTGGGCCCCGACAAGATTGCAAGGGCTGTGAAGATCTACCTAGCAGCATCGATGCAATTCAGGAGGAGAGTTCGGTACATCGCTGGATATCATAGGTTTGGCAGGATCCCAAGTTCATCGAGGGGGCTGATAAATCTGTGGGTCCAGAAGGAGTTCAAGAACCTCAGACTGGCTCATGACGCGGGAGTGAGAGTCCCGAGGCCTCACGACTACAATGAGAATATCCTCATCATGGAATACATTGGTTCCCCCCCAGCTCCTGCACCTACATTCGCCGAGGCAGAGGTCGACAACCTGGACCTCGAATGGACCATCGAAGCAGTCCGCAAACTCTATAGGAAGGCTGAGCTGGTTCATGCGGATCTCTCAGAGTTCAACATCTTCAAACACGAAGGCGAGAGGGTCCTCTTCGATATGGGCTCGGCCGTCTCGACTTCACACCCGGAGGCGAAACAGTTCTTACGGCGAGATCTCTTCAACATGGTCCATTTCTTCAAGAAACGGGGAATCCCAAGTGAGGCGCCGGAAGTGCTTCTAGGGGAGGTCACCGGATGAGTTTCGAGCGTGTCTTGAAGGTTCCATCCGAGCGGGTAGGTGTCCTGATTGGGAAGGGCGGCGAAACAAAGAAGAATCTCGAGAAGTTGTGCGGAGTGGAGCTCGCGATAGATGGCAAGAGCGGCGAGATAATCGTTAAAACGAGTGCCATTGACGACTCTGACCCGCTTAGGGCGGTAAACATAATCGAAGCCGTGGGCAGGGGCTTTTCACCGCAGAGGGCCATCAAGCTGATGGAAAGCGATACCGTACTCGAGATAATGGATCTGAGGGATTATGGGGGAAAGAGCGAAAATGCTCTGGAGAGGATCCGAGGAAGGATAATCGGACTCCACGGGAAGTCGAGGAGGGTAATCGAGGAGCTCACTGGCTGCTATGTCTCTGTCTTCGGTCGAACCGTGGCCGTGATTGGGAATATGACAGACGCGAAGCTGGCTAAGGACGCCATAACCATGCTGGCTGAAGGTAGCGCACACAAGTCGGTTTACCAGATGCTTCAGCGTGAAAGGACGAAGAGGAAGATGGAGAAACTGCTTCTCTGGGAGGACCAGTCCCCTGAAACAGGCGAAGTTCGATAGAAATTGGCGGAAAGTAGGATAGATGATTATTAACCATTTTTCCTAACGCTGTGTGGCTGAAGGTCTAGAAGGGTGCTAAGATAGAAATTGGTAACGTTTGCGGAAATTTCGCCGAGTCGACTGAGAGCACAGTACGAATCTGGCATGTCTATCAGTGAAATTGCGAGATCGATTGCCAGGTCTTATTCCTTCACAAGAAACAGGCTACTAGAACGCGGTACCACTTTGCGCGAGAAGTCGGTAGGAACTCGGCTGTACATTGACCGTCATCCTAGCTGGGCAGACAAGTTTGTGAAATACAGGGTCGCCAAATACGGAAAGATTACAAATCAGAAGATTCTTTTACTGACCATGATTGTGACCGAAGGGTACTTCGATCGAAGGTCATTTGGATTCACTAATTCCCAGCCCGAACTGCACGCTGCTTTCAAGAGAATGGTGACCGACGCCTACGGTGACGTAAGAATAGGAAGAAATGGCTTGCTCTCTCGAGTCTCGAGCACGGAGATAGCAAGGGACATCAAGCAACTCCTCCCAAACAAAACTTTTGGGGACCCAATTCTGGACCGCCTCTCCCTATCAGACAAGCTCACGGCCAGAGTCCTCAGGATCATCGCGGATACTGAAGGTTCAATGATAATATCTCCGAAAAGGGCCCCACGGAACTACACCGTTGAGAGCCGGGTCGTCTTGGCTAGCACAAACAGAAAATTCAGCAAGCAGATCTGGAGTCTTCTTGCATCTCTGCGGATCAATTCCAACATGAGTGTCGTGGGTGTTCAGATCATGCGGAAAGATGATATTCGTCGCTTCATTGATTTAGTAGGATTTACTCGAGGGATAAGAGTTGTCCGGAAACACGGTACTCAATCGAGTTGGTATCACTTCGACAAGCATGGTCTCTCGCGTCTATTCCTTCGGATATGTGGAGAGCAACGGCGAGCAAGGAAGTCTGGATCGAGAGGATGCTTTGCAGACTGTCGAACGAGGGAGCAAACAATGTCGAAACTAACTAGGTGGTACAGAGAAGAGAACGGAGGTGGTCCAGTTCATTGGTAACATTCGCTGAGATTTCCCCATCGGAATTTTTTCTATCGAAATAGGGACCTTGCTGGGTTCACCAACCCAGCCCGAGCCTTGTACATGGCTGTTCGCGAGCTCATGGAGAATTCCTTGGATGCGGCCGAGCTGCAAGGGATCTTGCCGGACGTCTACGTCCGGATAATCTCCTCAGACGGGGCAGCGGCCAACATGGAACCAACAGCCTACAGGCTGAGCGTGGCAGACAATGGTCCCGGTGTAGACCCGCACCATGTACCCAGGGCCTTCGGGAAGGTGTTCTATGGTTCGAAGTACGTGCTTCGCCAATCGAGGGGTATGTTCGGCCTAGGGGGGACGATGGCCATACTGTACGGCCAGATCACGACCAACAAACCAGTGAAGGTGGCTACCTCGACCGACGGCAAGACGAAACACATCTTCGACATGTTGATTGAGATATCTGAGAACAAGCCTGTTATCCTCAAGAAGGAAACTGAGGGTGCCGCGGGAAAGACAGGCACACGGGTCGACGTGATGCTCGAGGGAGATTACATACGCGCGGCCCAGAAGATTGGCGACTACTTCAAGCAGACAGCCCTCGTTGCAAGCTACGCCAACCTGACCCTCTTGGATCCCGAGGGGCGGATTACCGCCTACGAGAGGGCGACGGAGTCGATGCCCTCAGTGCCACAAGAGACACTTCCTCATCCTCACGGAATGGATGTTGAAGCTTTCAAGAGGCTGATCAAAATCACCGATGAGAAGACCATGGAGAAGCTCATGGGCAACAAGCACTTTCACCGCGTGGGTGAGACTACCGCGAAAAAATTCCTCGCGTTTGCGGGCATAAACCCGAACGCTCGTCCAGGCAAGCTCACCAACGAACAGATAGTCAAGATTGTTGACGCGCTCCAGCATTATCCAGACTTCCTCCCTCCAGATGCTTCGATCCTTTCGCCGGTAGGGGAGCAGATTCTCCAAGCCGGGATGGTCAAGGAACTCCAACCAGAGTTTAGCACGGTAGTGGAGAGGCCTCCTGGCTCTTACTCCGGATTCCCCTTCCTGGTGGAGGTGGGTGTCGCCTACGGTGGCAGAGTCCTCGAGCCAGGGAGGAAGCTTCTCAGGTTCGCGAACAGGATACCGCTGCTCTACGACGAGAGCAGCGACGTTTCATTCAAGGTTATGAACGAGCAGATTGATTGGAGGAGGTACCATGTTCCCGACGAGGCCCCGCTCGCTCTGATAACGCATATCTGCTCCACGAAGGTTCCCTATAAGACGGTCGGCAAGGAGTACATAGCCGATAGACCGGAGATAGAGTCGGAGATCAGGAATGCCCTTAGAGACGCGCTGAGGAGACTGAGCCTCTACCTCTCGAAGAAGGGAAGCATGGAAGCAGTTCAGAGGAAGATAAACATCTACGGGAAGTACCTTCCCATGATTGCGAAGTTCGCGACGGAGCTCGCGGAGCGGAAGAAACCCCCGAATTACAAGCGGCTGGTGAAGGAGTCAGAGGAGACTCCGGGTGAAGAGGAAGCTGGTGTTGGCGATGAACAGAAGAAAGAAGGACAGGGAAAACTGAATGGGCAAGCGAAAGTCGAAGAGTACAGCTGACGTCAGGAAGGGACGCGTAAAGAACCTCCTCAAGGAGCTTGGGGAGAAGGTCTACAGTGACCTCGACGAGGGAAGATTCCCCAGCGTAAAGTTCGCGAGCCGTTCTGTGCGGAACATCGTCTATGACCGAAAGCTCGCTCAGTTCATTCTCGGGCCGGCAAGCGTGAAACGATCCTCCAGCAACATCAAACACATTCGACCCTTCACGCAAC
>JACPTA010000125.1 GCA_016193005.1 Nitrososphaerota archaeon
AAGAAAGAAATCCGAGATGTGCTAAAGGGGGTGAGGAACTGATGGAAGAGAATTGCGAAGAGTGCGACGCAAGAATCACCATCCCTCAAGACGCGCTTGTGGGAGAGATTATCAAGTGCAAGGAATGCGGCTCCGAGTACGAAGTCGCCTCGATTAGAGCGAATGGTGTAAAGCTGAAGTCAGCCGAAGTTGCCGAAGAGGACTGGGGAGAATAATGAAAATCTCCATCACCTTCGACAGGCTTCGATGGGAGGAGAAGGCTCTGAAGGAGGAGGCAGACAAGATGGGACTAGAGGCGGAGCTAGTGGACACGAGGCAACTCGCGCTCAACATAACGAGGAAAAAACTGAGGAACGGCTTCGGCGATCTGGTCCTTCAAAGGTGCATCAGCCACTACAGGTCCCTTTTCCTGACCAAGATCTTGGAGAACTATGGCGTTCCCGTAATCAACTCGGTCGATGTCTCGGAGGTTTGCGGAAACAAGCTGCTAACCAGCATGCTATTGACAAAAGCAGGGGTGCCGACGCCAAAGACGTACGTTGCGCTTTCGGCTGACTGCGCTATCCCCGCCGCCGCCTCGGTCGGCTACCCGCTCGTGCTGAAACCCTTCGTAGGGAGCTGGGGGCGTAATGTCAGCATCGCAAGCGACGAGCAGGCGCTAGCCACCATCGTCGAACTCCGAGAGTCGATGCAGAACCCGATCGAACACATGTACTACATTCAAGAGTACGTGAAGCGCCCCCCGAGGGATATCAGAGTGGTTATCGCCGGCCAGGACATCATCGCAACCATCTATCGACATGCACCGAGGAACGACTGGCGTACAAACGTCGCCAGGGGAGCCACGGCCTCATCCTTCAAGCCTGATGAGGAGCTGGCGGAGGTGGTGCAGAAGGCCGCCAAGGCAGTCGGCGGAGGGGTCCTAGGTGTCAATGCCATGGAATCTGAGGATGGATATCTCATTCACGAGGTCAACAATACAGTCGAGTTCAAGGGGGCTCAATCCGTCACGAAGGCCAGAATCGCACGGAGGATCCTGAAGTACGTCGTCTCGAGCGTGAGGAGATAATGGTTCGAGTCGGCATAATGGGAGCGTCGGGCTACGCAGGCGGAGAGCTCCTCAGACTCCTCATCAAGCACGGAGGAGTCGACCTGACCTTCGCAACGTCCAGGAAGTACGCCGGTGAATACGTCTTCAGGGCTCATCCGAACCTGAGGGGCATCACCGACCTTCAGTTCGTCCCCAACGATGTCTCAAACGTCGCGGGTCTGGCCGACCTCGTCTTTACAGCGCTACCTCACGGCGAGTCTCTGAAGTACATGCCATCGCTCGTTTCGAGCGGTTTGAAGATAGTCGACCTAAGCGCGGATTTTAGGCTCAAGAACGCCGACGACTACGAGACATGGTATGGGTACAAACATCCTCTCCCGGACCTCCTAGAGAAGTTCGTCTATGCCGTCCCAGAACTGAACAAGGAGGATGTCAGGAAGGCGAACCTCGCATCGTCCCCGGGCTGCATGGCCATTACATCGATACTTGCCATGGCTCCTCTCATGAAGGAGTGGGGTGCCAACATCGACAAGAGGCACGTAGTTGTGGACGCCAAGATCGCATCATCGGGCGCAGGCGGCAAGCCTTCAATTGCCACTCACTTCTCGGAGAGGTACGGTGTGGTGAGGCCTTACAAAGCCGCAGGCCACAGGCATACGGGAGAGATAGAACAGATGCTCTCACGACTTGCCGGCGAGAAGGTCACCGTCTCGATGTCGGCACACGCGATTAATATGGTCAGAGGGATCTTGTGCACCTGCCACCTCTTCTACGATGGTGATATTCAGACCTCGGATATATGGAAGATGTACAGGGCCGTCTACTCAGGTCAGCCATTCATCCGTCTGATCAGAGAAAAGAAAGGCCCGTTTCGCCTTCCAGACCCAAAGGTTGTGATAGGGTCTAACTATTGCGACGTCGGCTTCGAGCTCGACACGCACGGACGTAGAATTGTTGCACTGGGAGCCATCGACAATCTGCTGAAAGGAGCGTCCGGAAATGCCCTGCAGACTATGAACCTCATGCTGGGCATGGACGAGAAGAGAGGCCTCGAGGACGCACCACTACACCCGGTGTAGATTTCGTTGAGGATTGTCGCAAAGCTAGGCGGGGACCTGATGAAAGGAGAGTTTCCTGCTGCGCTCCTCGAAGATCTCTCCAGGAGGAGCCAATCTGACGAGCTGATTCTGGTTCACGGAGGAGGCGACGTCGTGACTGAGGTGGCGACCAAGCTCGGGAAGGAGCAGCGTTTCATCGTCTCTCCCGAAGGGATAAGGAGCAGATACACGGACCGAGAGACAGTCGACATCTACACGATGGTCATGACTGGGATGGTAGCGAAGAAACTCGTCCAAATCCTCGCCGCAACAGGTATCAAAGCAGTCTCGATTTCAGGCCTGGATGGCTCCGTGCTCAAGGCGAGCAGAAAGAAGAAGCTGATGACAACGGACAAGGACGGCAGGAAGTTCATGATCGAAGGCGGTTACACGGGAAAGATTCAATCAATCAACAGTGCTCTCTTAGACACCCTGCTCGGTGGAGGTTTCGTCCCAGTCGTCTCGCCGGTGGCCATCGGAGACGAGGCAGAGCCACTCAACGTTGACTCGGACAGGGTGGCGGCGCACCTCGCCCTTGGCGCTCGTGCCGACTCTGTTATCTTCCTAACCGACGTCACAGGCCTAATCCTCGACGGGAAGGTCGTCCCTCACCTTAGTTCCGAGCAAGCGAAGAGCTCGATGCCAAAGATTGGTTTCGGCATGCAGAAGAAGGTCCTTGCTGCGATCGAGGCAGTCGAGGGAGGAGTGAAAGAGGCGATCATTTGCTCTGGCTTCAGGTCAGAGCCGATAGCGAGAGCATTGACACACGAGGAGTGCACGGTGATTTCAAAATGAGCAGGGCGATGGAACTGGAAGACCTCCACGGTCCCGCAACCTACCAGAGGTTCCCGATCACTGCGGTTAGGGGCTCTGGTGCGGTCTTGTGGGATGAACAAGGGAATGAGTACATCGATTGCATGGGGGGTTATGGTGTCGCGATAGTCGGCCACTGCAACCCTGACGTGGTGAACGCTATCAGGAGGCAGGCGGAGACATTGATTACCTGCCACGGGTCTTTATACAACGACAAGAGGGGAGAGTTTCTAGACAAACTGACCGCGGCATCACCTCATGGATTGGATGCTGCCTACCTTTCCAACAGCGGCGCCGAAGCGGTGGAGGTCGCGATAAAGCTAGCGAAAAAGTTCACCGGCAAGAAGGGCATGATTGCGATGAAGGGAGGCTACCACGGGAAGACCTCTGGTGCACTCTCCGCCACATGGAGCAAGAAGTATAAGGAATCCTTCGAGCCGCTTCTTCCAAACTTCAAGCACGCCGAATACGGCGACCTGGAAGCGGTCCAGAGGGAGGTCGACGAGGACACCTGCGCCGTCATCCTGGAACCCATCCAGGGGGAGGGAGGAATAATCGTCCCTCCAGATGGCTACCTCCGAGGCGTGAGAGAACTCTGCGATAAGCGGGGTCTCCTGATGATAGCGGACGAGATCCAGACGGGCCTCGGAAGGACAGGGAAGATGTGGGCGTGCGAGAACTGGAACGTGGTTCCCGACATCATGACTCTTGCGAAGGGTCTCGCCGGGGGAGTCCCGATAGGCGCAACTTTGACCAGGAGTGAAATTCTCCACTCGTTCAAGAGGGGCGAGCAGACGAGCACTTTCGGAGGAAACCCGCTCGCGTGCGCCGCCGGTTCAGCGACGCTCGATTTCATACAGAGGGAAAAGCTCCCTGACAGGGCACGGCTGAACGGAGAGAAGTTCCTCTCCGGCCTGAGGGACATCGCTCAGAGGCACAAACTGCCTCGCGAGGCGAGGGGGATGGGAATGATGCTCGCCCTTGAGATGAGGGTCGACATCCAGGAGATACTCATGCAGTCGCTTCAGAAGGGCGTGGTCTTCACGTACTCCGGAAGGAACGTTGTGCGGCTGCTCCCGCCCCTCGTGATGACCAGCGAGCAGATCGCTCGGGTCCTGAGCGTTCTGGAGGACGTCGTCTCGTCGGAGGAGGCGAAGAGAGCTGGATAAGACGGACGAACTCATCATAAGCATCCTGAGGGAAGACTCCAGACTGCCCTTCGTCGAGATAGCGAAGAGGGTCAACCTCTCGGAGGCTGCAGTGCGCAGGAGAATCTCAAACCTGATGAAGACCGGGGTGATAAAGAAGTTCAGTATCGAGGTGAACGAGCCGCAGCTGACCAGCGCAATAATGTACGTCTCCGTCAGCCCGTCTGTGCCCACTTCAGAGGTCAGCAAGAAGATGAAGGCGGTCGCGGGCGTGGAGACCGTCTACGAGACAACAGGCTCCTTCGACGTCGCGGTGATACTGAAGGGTGCGAATATCGCAGAAGTCAACCGCTCCGTCGAAGAGATTCGTCGGCTCAACGGTGTTTTGAACACAAATACAACGATAATACTGAGGACAATTCGCTAATTGCAAACGAATATCGTTAAATATTCTCCAGTCTCGGCCATACGATTAAGGAGCCAGCAGAGTTCTTGAACTGCACAGAGTGCGATGCGGGTTTGAGCGTACCGACAGATGCCATGAAGGGTGAGATTATCTCCTGCAAAGACTGCGGAACCTCCTACGAACTGATGAGGGACGAGGGCTCAGGCCAGTTTTCGATACGACCCGCAGAATTAGAGGAAGAGGACTGGGGAGAGTAAATTACGCACTCCTTCGTCCTCCTTTACGACCTCATCAGATGGGAAGAGAAGGCCATAAGCGACGCGGCGAATAAGAGAGGAGTCGCCCTTCACCTCGTCGACACCAAAGACCTTTCGCTTGATGTCACTAGCGGCAGCAGTGGAATCGAAGAGAAGGTCATCTTGCAGAGGAGTGTCAGTCACTACAGAAACATACACTCGACTGCGGCACTTGAATCCCTCGGCCACCGAGTCGTGAACAACTTTCAGGCCGCTTCGATCTCGAGCAACAAACTCTTCTGCAGCATGGCGCTCGCGAGGGCGAGATTGCCGACACCGAAAACGCTTTTGGCGTTCACCGAGGATTCTGCCCTGAGCTCTCTGAAGAGCCTGGGGTATCCCGCCGTCCTGAAGCCCGTAGTAGGATCCTGGGGAAGGCTCTCGGCATTGCTAAAGGACATCGACGCCGCGAGGGCGGTATTAGAAGACAGGGAATACATGTATCCAATGTACCAGGTCTACTACCTCCAGGAATTTGTAAAGAGGCCGCCAAGGGACATCAGATCCTTTGTGATCGGGGAGCAGACGGTCGCCGCGATTTACAGAAACGCCTCGTCAGACGATTGGAGAACGAACACCGCGAGGGGAGGCAAGGCGGAGAAATGCCCCATCACAAGTCAACTCGATGAACTCTCACTCAAGGCCACCAAGGCCGTCGGGGGAGAAATAGTCGGGGTCGACCTAATGGAAACACCTGACGGCTTGGTCGTGCATGAGGTGAACAACACCACAGAATTCAAAAATACGGTGCCTGCGACAGGGGTCGACATTCCCTCCATAATAGTAGATTATCTCGTCTCTATTCAGAAGAGGTAGGCTGTGGATGGAGAAAGCGGTTCAGCTTCTACTCGACACGCTGAAAATTTACTCACCCTCCGAGAAGGAGGGGCCCCTTGCCAGCTTCCTGCTGGGACAGATGAGGGACGAGTTCGGCTTCAGGAACACAAGGATTGATTCGGCGGGAAACGTCCTCGGGGAGATCGGAGAGGGGAGCACGCACGTCCTGCTCTGTGGGCACATGGACACTGTACCGGGCGAGCTCCCGGTGAAGCTCGAGGGCGACAGAGTCTTCGGACGTGGAGCAGTCGACGCCAAGTCGGCCCTGTGCGCAATGATGGTCGCTGCCTCCCAACTGAAGGGCAGGGGACTGAAGGTGACGGTTGCTGGAGCGACCAGAGAGGAGGGGGATAGTCTCGGCATAGAGACGCTGATAGCCAGAGGAGGTGACTACAATTTCGCCATCTTGGGAGAACCAGGAGGGGCTGAGAGGATTACTGTCGGCTACAGAGGCAGGGTCGAGATGCATATCACCACTCACACGAGCGGAGGGCATGCCGCATCTCCATGGGCACACCCGAGCGCGGTCGAGGAGGGGCTCCGTGTCCTGCAGAGGATCAAGGATTATGAAAGGGACCACGCGCACGGCGAAGACCACTACCGCTCTCTCAGCGTTGCCCTGACCCTCATCACCGGAGGTAACTACTCGAATGTTATACCCACGAGCTGCGCGATGACGCTCGACATCAGGGTCCCGTTGGGGATGAGCTGCGAGACGGTGGTCAGCGATGTCAAGCATCTGGCGGAAATCTATGAGAAGGAGAATGGTGTCGTCAGGGTGGAGCTCGCCTTCGAGAAACCTACGGAGCCCTACGAGGCAGATCCGAACTCCCTGGTGCTAAGGTCGTTCCAAAGGTCAATAATAAAGAACCTGGGTCAGAAGCCTGGGCTGATTCACAAGACGGGTACCGGTGACATGAACACGCTTGCAGAGAGGATGAAGATCGCGTGCGCCACCTACGGACCCGGGGATTCGAGGCTTGCGCATACTGACCGAGAATTCGTCGAGGTGAAAGATTACCTAAATTCGATAAAGGTCCTGACTGGCGTCTTCACGGAGATAGAGCACCTGACTGCTGCTGAAGGACCTTCTATCAATGATTACTCTTAAACAGACGATTCCTAAGGTTCGGGAGAGCCTCGGGCATACCATACCTCTTACTTCGACAAACTTCTTCGGACCGGTCTCCGCCATGAAGAGCTGAACTCTAGGGAACGGTCGATAATTTGTTGCCGCAACCAGAGCCTAAAAAGAACGGGAGACGGAACAGATGGGTTTGGACAGTCCTCCCAGTTAACGGGGGCATCACGGCATTCAACGTGATGCTCTCCCTCTACATCTTGCAGCTCGGCGGAACGGTAATCGATGTCGCGCTCCTCACCACAATCTACAACGTGATGCTCATTCCGTCATCAATATTCTGGGGTTCAATCACAGACCGACTCTCCAGAAGGAGACTCTTCTTCATCATCTCGTACGTAGGAATCGCTGTAATCTTTGGGTTGATGCTTCTCCTACAAAACATCTAATGGCTTGCCTACGCAGTCGTGGCAAATGCCGCCGCCTCGAACCTCCTCGTAATGGAGACGACGGCGAAGAGGTCTTGGGTCTCCTCGTACGCAAGGCTCTCCCTGACGGGAAACCTGGGTGCCATCATCGGGTTGATGATCGGGCTCTTCTGGTCGAGTATCCTACCCCTGCGTGACTTTCTGGCGTTCTGCTCCCTTTCATCGCTCGTGTCGCTGGGACTCGCGTTCGCCTTCGTCCGCGAGCCGGAGTTGCCTCTAGAGACCATTCAGCTAGCCTTCC
>JACPTA010000126.1 GCA_016193005.1 Nitrososphaerota archaeon
CTTTGCGCTCTCGGGGAGTTCGGCGAGCCTCACGTTCGGCTGGAGCTCGAGCTCGTCGTAGAACCTTCTCGCGAACGACTCGAGGGCCATCCTAGCAACCATCGAGCTGGTCTTACCGTCCTCAGCGGTCTTTGTCAGCATGTCTTCTACGGCTGCGAGGTCCAGCGCAGAATACCTGTCTCCGAATGCGAGCTTCTTGACCAACCCCTTCACGAAAACCCTGGAGAAGGCGCCCCGCAGCGCGCTCTCACCGACGATGTCCTCGAGGCTCTCCGGGATTGCCTGGGAGTTGAAGAGCTGCTCGTCGTCCTCTATCGGCTCGTGGGTCAGTATCCTGCCACCCGACTCCAGAAGGTCGACTAGGTGGGTGGCATACTCGCCTGCTACATCGAAGACCACCGTGGTCAGGTCCGGGTGAGCTCTCATCGCCTTTCGGATGAGGGTGCTCGTGAGATTCGACTTGCCGGACCCGGTGAACCCGAACAAGCCTGCGTGATACCTTATCAGATTTTCCAGGTTGACAGTGAACGGCAGGTCGAACCCGATCATCGAACCCAGATTCTCACCGCTTTCATAGCAGAGGAACTTCTCCACGGCCTTCTTCGAGAGGAGGTGAACCTTCGCGCCAGCGAGCGGAAGAAACTTCGACCGCTCAAACGTTGGGTCTGCGCCATCCAGCCTGAGCATGTACCAAGTGGGGACAGCGCTTAGGTCGATCCAGGTCTCCTGAGATCTTCCCCAGCTCTCGCTGATGGTGTCTAGGTACTCCCTCCGGAGCACAGTCGGCATTGAGACGTCCATCCCGAGCATCTGGAAGTGCATGGGGTTGACCGAAACCACTTCAAAGATGAGGTACGCAAGATCGCCGCCTACGGGTCTTTCGACTGCGACAAAGTTGGGGTTGTAGAGCCTGTCGAGGGTAACGAAGTTGAACCTCGTCTCAACGACGCCAACATAGTTGGTGACCGTTATCTCCCCCTCGCCGCTCCTAGTGCTTCTCGTTGACGTAGTTACTCTCCTTAGCCTCGCCTCGAACTGGCCGTCCATCTGATCAAAAATCCACGATGTTGACATTCTTCTTACCCCCTGGAGGCGACCCTTCTCGCTTCTTCCATTTCACTCCTGTCGTCTCTGTATGTTGAGGCAGCCCCGTAGATTTTCTCCCTTCTCGACAAGGCTCCCAGCCGGAGGTCGGCAACGGCTCTGAGGGACCCTCGCATCAGTCGCATCTCCGCCTTCACTGCCTTGTCGGCAAGGTACAGGAGCTGGTTGTGACCGAACGCCTCGAAGACTTCGGGATTGTCGTTGAGCGACAATATCTGGAGGACCATGTTGGAGACCCTGCTAGTGTTTCCCGCCTCAAGGTATGGAGCAACCTCAGTCAAGCCACCAGTCTCTTTCACGTCAACCTTTGAGACGGACCGGGAATCCTCCACCTCATCGAAGAGCCTATCGAAAAGGAAGACTCTAGAGCGGATCTTGCCCCTGTCTCCGAGCGTTCTAATCTGGAAGAAACCTCGCACGAACAACTGTTCCCTTGAAACGTACTTTCTTGCACTGTTGAAGGCCAGCCCGTCTGGTGATGCGATGATGGTCGATAGAGCCGCGTCATAACCAATCGTCCTCCAAGGCGTCTTGAGCGTTTCGTTCATCGCGCTCAGTAACGTCAGGAATGCTCTGTCGTTCTTGAGATTCGGTGCTGACTTCTCTGGCGTTACAATCCCTTCTTTGGTCGCGAGTGGAAGCACGGCTCTATTGATGTCGGTTGCCGTGGTATCCTTGGCGATGCCGATCAGAAGCACCTTTTCCTTTTTGACTAGTTCACACACTCTCTCGAGGGTGATGAAACAAAGCGTGTTCAAGTCCAGTACAGATAACCACTCATTGCCCGATACGTTGAGAGGGTGCGAGCCTTCTTCGAAGACCCTCCTTGCGTGTGATTCGGCGAGATTTGTGACTCTCTCCCAGTAGCCGTTCACGCCTTCCCTGAGAGCTAAATTCGAGGTGGAAGAAGACAATAATTCTCCGTCGTGTTCCCTATCAAAGCTTTGAATGCGCTTGACCGCTCTTCCGATTTCCGCCTCCCCGGCAGAAAGTCGTCTGGACAGGTCACCGATTGAAGCCGGTCCAGTCATTAGCGACCTAATGACCCTGTGCGCTAGATACCGCCTCCTTGTCGGCAGCCCCATTCCAGGACTACCCAGATTCAGGGTGAGGCGCAAGTCAAGCATCGAAACTTTCTTCCCAACGAAAGAGAGTTTGGTGAGGTTACTCTGCCCTCTCTTCAGGAGGAGGCGCACATCTCGGGAGAGGGTCGAATAGGTTCCGGAGAGTGGTCGATCCAGAAAGAGTATCTTTGCTCGCTCAATACTCTTGGTCGCAAGGTAGAGTTCACCCAACGTCATGAGTCCGTTCGGAATTCTTTCGACGGAATGCTCCAGCTCCAAGTCGATTTCAGAGCTTTCTGGAGAAACTTCTGAGACGTCCTCAGACCAAAGTGGAACTGCTGCCGAAGACGATAACGCAGCATCTCTCCTTACGTTTCTCAGGTCAAATGTGATCTTACCTCCGACTCGGAACGGGCATGAATACGCGGTAGCGTTGGCGTAGAATAGCATCAGCTGCAGTCTCTCATCGTAGCTCATCGATCCATCGATACCAAATGCAAGGAAGTCTCCCTCTCCGAAGTATTCCCTGGCGAAGGGGTTAGAATCACTGTCGTCAAGCTCCTTCGTGATTCTCAGCAAGTCCTCGCGCCTGCTGAAAGAATCAACCCTCTCTTCGAACCGCGAGACTAGTAACCTCGCCTGGTCTGAAAGCCTCCTTGCAATCTCGCTCGACATTTCTTCCGCCTATTGAAAACCAGTCGTCTTATAAGTTACAACAATTTTCGAGCGATCCCGACGTTCTGGGCGGCAAGAAAAGCATTAATCGCCTCCCTTACCCCTTCCTTGGCGTTTGAAGATCTACTCCTTCCTACCGAGCGCCACTGAAATCGTCTATTCGCTTGGACTGGGTGACCAGCTCTGCGGAGTTACTCACGAGTGCGATTATCCGCCGGAGGCGAAGATGAAACCAGTCGTCGTCCAGCCCCTCATCGAAGCTTCGAAACTCACACAGCGGGAGGTTGACGAGCGCGTCGTAGAGAGTATGACTCACGGACACGGTCTGTACAAGATCAACCGAGAAATCTTGCAGAGAAACAAGCCAGACATTGTCATAACTCAAGAGCTCTGCGACGTCTGTTCAGTCTCCCTGAAAGATGTTCTCAAGACTGTCCACGAGCTTTCTAAAGAATGCAGGGTCGTCTCCCTGACACCCAAGGGGCTCGACGGTGTCCTCGAAGACGTCATCACGGTCGGGAGGGCGTGCGGTGTGGAGGAGAGGGCGATGCGAATGGTAGACGCGTTCAGACGGAGGATAGAGACGGTCCAGGAAAGGGC
>JACPTA010000169.1 GCA_016193005.1 Nitrososphaerota archaeon
CTCGAATATGTCGAAGAACTTCTCTATCTTCCCGTTGGTTGGGGATGGTCCACCCTCCCCGTGATGAACGTGATCTTGTTCTTGAGGAGATACTTCTCGAACTCCGTCAATCCCTTCTCCCTGCCCACCGATTCTACGGCGTAGAAGGTCGAACCATGGTCTGACAGGATGGATCTGGGCTTGCCGTATCTCTTGATTGCTCTCTCCAGAACCTCGACGGAGTAGGGGGAGGTCGAGGTCGGATAGACTCCGCGTCCTGGGATGAAACGAGAGGCATCGTCCTCGTAGCATATTAGCCACTGGTCCTTCCAGCGAGGGTCCTTGATCTTGTGCCAGTCCACGTGCCACAGCGAGTTAGAATGCTCCCTCTCGTACCTGATCCACTTGCGCCTCCTCTGCTTGTGAGGTTCATCCAAGGCTAGCCCTTCCTCCCTGAGCACCCTGTGTATCTTCCGGTGGCTGATATCAACCCCGCGGGCGGAGAGCATCTCCTCCAGGTAGCACGCACAGGCCCTCCACCTGCGGAACGCGTCCAGTATCGTCCTCCTCTAGTATTCTGATAAATCGCTACGTGGCCTTCCAGCCTCCTTGAGCATCGGGATCGTCCCAGTCCCCCTGTACTGGGCGTAGAGCTGCTGCACCCTTCTGACTGATACCTCTTGTATCCTGGCGATATCCTCGTTCGTCTTCGTACCATCAATCTTGGCCTTGACGATCCACTCGATCTGAGATTGTTCAAGCACCGCGGCATGCCCGTGATACTTCTTCCATACGCCCAGCCAAAGCTCTCCCAGTCTAGTCTTCCTGATTATCCTGTGTATTCTGCGGAGTAGGGGATGAAATGAATTCGGGATAACATACGGAGCAACCGATTTCAAGAAGGCTTATAAGATTCTCAGGTCAACATGCGTCGAGGTATGGCCCAGACGCCAAGTCTCAGGGGCATATTCAGGACGGGGGCCATATCGTCGGTCTTAGTGGCAGTCTTCATTATCGTATCAGTGGTGTCGGGCTTGCTGGCCGGTCCAGCACCGCAAGACGTTGCCCAATCACTAGCGCGTATTGATGCGAACAAGCTGCTCATCACCTTAGGATTGGGCGCGGGCATAATCATCGCCCTCTTCCTCATCCCTGTAATTCCTGTCCTCTATCTGGCCCTGAGAGATGTTCAGCACACATACACCCTGCTGGCCTCTGTGATAGGCGGAGTTGGCATAGTCACCAGCCTATTAAGCTCGTCAACTCAGTACGCGCTGGTCCGTCTGAGTGACAGCTATGCTGTGGCTTCTGCGGCGGACAGGTCGGCTATAGTAGCTGCTTCTAATGCGATGAGAGGTTCAGCGAACGTGTCCTTGACGGAGACTGGGATATTGTTCGGAGTTGCTACCATACTCATCAGCCTTGCAATGATGAAAGGGGTCTTCAGCAAGTGGGTTGGCTGGATCGGGATCGTCGCAGGGATACTGTCCTTGCTCGGCCTCATCCCATCACTTTCAATACTGTTCCTGGTAGCCAACGTGGTCTACATCATCTGGTTCATAGGCATAGGCGCTCGGCTCTACAGACTGTAGCACTAATACACTCGTGGGCGCGTCGTGATCCTAGTAGCGGCAAAAGCTGGCGGGCCAGCGGAGTTGCCGTTCATTACATGCAGATACCGTCGATTCGGTTTCACCCCCTAATTTTCAATGGGAGCATTCTTCATTGCTCTGATTCTAGGTCGCTGTAAAGTACCGAAATTCCAAGCCCATGCTTCACACTCGCACCACTGAGGATAAGTGAGCATTTTCAAACTCGATGGATTGGACGAAGAGTCTTTTAAAACATAGACATGGGCCGATAAGTCGAGGCGTGGTTACCTGGCAGCCCACACAATCCTTGACCTCCTGAGGGCTCTCTTTCCTGGTCCGAGTGGCATCCTTCTGCTGGCGGTTCTCCTCGCATTGTCTGTAACACTCATCTTTGCTGGTAGGATTTTCATCAAGGTTCTCGTGTTCATACTCGCAGGGCTCGCTGGCGCGGCCTTGGGAGGTTACTTGGGTGGAATGCTTCTCCAGATAGTCGGCTCAATTGTTGGAAGCTTTCTCGGTTTCATCGTCGGAGGTATTCTTGGGGTAGTTCTCATCCGCCTAGGAATAGGGCTTGCCCTTGGTTACTTCGGCTACTCGATCACACGACACCTCACCGGCATATTCGCTTTCGCACTCCTGGTCGGCGCGCTCCTATTCATAGTCGGAATCCTTCTCGCCGACAGAATGGTCGAATTATTCACAGCCTTTCTGGGGGCCCTCCTGCTGTTTGGTGTGCTAGCGTATCTGGGCGCGTCACCGGCCATTGCGGCCCTCGTCGCAGTAACTCTGGGTATAGTAGGGTTCTATGTTCAGCTGAAGCGCCCAAAGCCGCAAGGCTGACAACGAGAGCCAGTTTTACCATTCTTCTTTTACCTGGCGAGACGTGCGGGAGACTAGCCATGAAGGCCGAAGAGTCGCTGAAGGTCAAGCTCTAGAGCTGCATCAATACTTTGAGGTCCAATGTAAGAGGCCATGCGGTTAAGTATTACAATCTCTTTAAATACCATACTTTCCATCTGCGAATCGAGAAGCATGGGCTATACGGTGACTGAGAAAGGAACCATAACCATCCCCGTAGAAGTCAGACGAAAGCTTGGGCTGACCAAAGGCTCACAGGTTGAGTTTTTGGAAACCGATGAAGGAGTTCTAATCGTACCAGTGGTGCCACTTGAAATGTTGAAAGGAATCGACCGTGATAAGAAGAGTGTTGTGCGAGAAATGATTCACGAAATCCAAGAAGAGCGCAGACGAGAGGCCATTGAAGAGTAGCTACGTCTTTGACACAGGCCCACTTTATCTCTTCTTCGCGGATGACAAAAGTGTCACTGAACCCTTCCGAAATGTGAACGGGGGGATTGCAGAGGGATACACATGCGAACCAAATCTCCTCGAGCTGTACTACAAGACTTGCGAGAAACTCGGACGCGACACCGCACTGATACGCTACACTTCGTTGCGCCATAGCGCTCTCGTCATAACTCCCCCAGACGAAGCCCTCACGCGCACAGCGGGAGAGCTGAAGTGTGCACACAGGGGTCAACTGTCGCTCGCCGATGCGTACATAGTCGCACTAGCCAAACGCGTACGAGGCGATCTGTACACGACAGATTCACGTATCGCTCATCTGAAAATTGTCCCTACCCGCCTTATTGAATTCTGATGAAATAATCGGATCATACGATTGCCACACTCGACGGAACCCAGGAATCGAATCTATTCAGACGCGAATCCCACCGGATTCGGCAAACCGCTCTCTAATGGATACGATTAGTCCTATTATTAGGTACGAGTCCCGCCGGGCCCGCGGAGTTGGCACTCAATTACATGCAGATACCGTTGATTCGGTTTCACCCCCTAATTTTCAATGGGAGCATTCTTCATTGCCCCGATTCCAGGTTGCTGTAAAGTACCGAGATTCCAACTGTCTTTGACACTAATCTCCCAGATATAAAAGAGAAGCAATCATTACCCGTGACGTGATTCTAAGGTCTCGGTTCCGTCTATCAGCAATCGGAACTTTGGCCTACGGAATGATTACTACAAAACCTGCGAAGAATAGCGCCGCCGAGTTCCGAGCGGGATTAGTGTCAATCCGATCATTTTTCCTAGTCATAAACTGTACCATTCCCTCGATTAACGTGTATGCTTAAAAGAAGGCGCCACATGAGCCGCTGTGAAATCCTATGAAGGAGCCAACGAATCGGTTCGAAAGACTGTTGGAGGAGCTGAGGAAGCTCAGCCCGCAAGAGCGTCAGGAAAGAGCGCGAGAGGCCGCAAGGGTGTACGCGCAGCTTGCAAGAGATAGATCGAAGGCACGTCTGCCAAGGGCTTCAGGAAATTGAGACCGACCTAGCATTCGAATTGATTGAGGCCTACAAAGCAGGAAGGCTCGAAGATTTCAGCAATACGGTTACGCTAGCTAGGGATCTAGCAGAATTCCATCGAATCCTCTGCGAGCCGTGAGCGCCGGGTGTACTATTCGAAACGGCGCGGGGCTTAGAACAGAGACAAATCGGATTGAGTTGATAGGTGAGTCGCGTTCCACTCATGGTTAATTGGCTTTATTCTCTCTGAGCTCAACTACCAGGCGCCTGAATCCGGCGACTAGTGTCTCTATCTCGAACGTCCAGCCTTCTTGGTCGTCGTAGAGATTTGCTGGAATAGTGAAAGCAATCGCATTACCCTGATCCTCCATCCGAAATGCAATCTTTGATTGCATAGTGTCATCCATGCTACCGAAGAGGTCGAATGCATCCCCTAGAGATTCGTTTGGAATGAAAAACTGAGCGACGATGTCAGTCTTACCAATCACCTCGGACACTAGATAGGGGAGAGCGTAGAACTTCTCGCGCAATCTCTGCATCTCGTAAGAAGACAGAGACTTCCCAAAGATATCAGCGACACCGTACTCTCTTCTGCTCATGGCTGTAAAATCATCCTTGTCAAGCATCCACGTTCCAAGCCAATCAACATACCAGTCTCTAAAGATCTTTCCTCGTACGTGATGTTTCCAGTGCCAGTAACATGTCCACTTGTCCAATCCTGTACGGCGGGCTATCTCGCTAACATTCAAGGGCTCAATCTGCATCATTTCGACAATTCTGAGGTCCGTCGAGTCAAAGGCGGCTCTCTCGTAATAAAGCGCTGATTCATCTGGGACTGGTGCCGGTCCTTTGATTGCTCCCCAATCGAAACGAAACCTCATCACCTCGGGGTCGAAATATTCCCCGCGGAACGGAGGGACAATGCGCAGATCAGTCAGATATGCCTCGCGCATGGTCAGGACGTGAAGTTCTTCGAGCTTTGTGAGCAACTCCGACAACTTGTGCTGGTGCTGGAGAGGAATCTGGAAGTGAAGTACCCACTCGTTCTCGGGCATCAGCCTAGCGAAGTAAGCAAGATATGCCAGCTGTGCCAGTGCTACGCAAATCTCTCTAGCGGAGGTCTCGAACTCCCGATAGAAACGGACGCGCAATACTAGACGCCTGAGTCCCAACGCCCATCTATTCACATTCGGCCTGAACCTGATTCTTCCACGTTCCAATCTC
>JACPTA010000170.1 GCA_016193005.1 Nitrososphaerota archaeon
AACAACTGGTTCAAGGCGCGGCAGAGGCTCGCCTCCCAGCACGCCTGCGTCAGGCGCCAGCGGGCCGACTTCAACCACAAGCTCTCGACGCGATTGGTGAGGGAGCACTCTCTGGTGGCATTCGAGGATCTGAAGGTCAGGAACATGGTAAGGAATCATTCGTTAGCAAAGTCGATACAGGACGCGGGATGGGGCCAGCTGGTCAGGTTGACAGAGTACAAGGCCTCAAAGGCAGGGCGGCTGGTTGTGAGGGTCGAACCAGCATACTCGACCCATGAGTGCTTCTACTGTGGGAGTCTGAATAAAGTGTCCCTCGAAATGAGGGAGTTCGTCTGTGGCGGCTGCGGGAGGACTCTCGACCGCGATGTCAACGCTGCCAGGATAGTGCTGAAGCGAGCAATCGCTCAGGTAGGGCAGGATATGCCCGAACCCAAGCCTGTAGAGACTGGGCCTCTACCCCTCCAGACAACTGGAGCGGCAAGCCTGGTCGTTGAAGCAGGAACTACACGCGCCAGCGATGTGCGGGCGCTGGAAGCCCACGGATTAATCCGTGGGAGGCTGTCACAAGTATGAACTCGCCGACGACCTCATTGGAAGAGATTGTTGACGAATGACTTGGGATCGAATGGGGCGAGGTCGTCGTATCCCTGGCCAATGCCCAGGTATAGGATGGGCTTTCCTGTCGAGAAGACTATCGAGAGGGCCGCCCCCCCCTTCGTGTCCGCGTCCGCCTTGGTCAGAATCGCTCCGTCGAAGCCGGTGTACTTGCTGAATAGCTCTGCCTGAGAGACGGCGTCATTCCCGGTCAGGGAATCTCCGATGAATATCTTGAGGTCCGGGTTTATGACCCTCACTATCTTGCTCATCTCTTCCATGAGGTTCTGATTCGTCTGCATTCTCCCCGCCGTATCAATCAGGAGAACATCGACGCGGTGGGCCTTGGCATAGAGCACACCGTCTCTGGCCACGGCTGCCGGGTCGGCTCCGTAACGCTGTGCGATGACCTTCGCGGAGACCCTGCTGGCGTGCTCGGTCAGCTGCTCGATTGCTCCAGGTCTGTGGGTATCTCCGGCCGCGACGACTACGGATGCGCCGCTCCGTTTGATGATCTTGGCGAACTTGGCCACGGTCGTCGTCTTTCCCGTCCCGTTTATCCCCAAGAAGAGGATAGTGAAGGGCTCGCCGGTCTTTCTCTTCTCCTCGATCCTGGAGATGAGGTCGACCGATCCCGCCTTCGAGAAGACATCCAGAATTGATCTGTGGAGCACCTGCCTTACCAATGCGGGCGTAGACTGCGACCTCTCGACTGAGAGACCCGTCAGCTCCGCTCTTATCCCGCCTGCAATCTTCTCGACGACCTCCTGTGCAACGTCGCTCTCCAAGAGCGCCAGCTGGAAGGAGAAGAGCGCCTCATCAAGCTCCTTTGGGGTGAGCCTCTTCTCTGAAACAATCTTTGAGAGGGAGGAGAATGCCTCTCTGAGCTTCTCGAACAAATTACTTTCTAGGCGGTGATTGTTGTTGTCTCGCTACGAAAACCTGCAGTGCCTGACGGTCGGACTCTAGTCTCTGGGCTATCTGATTCCTCTGATTCAGTATCGCGACGATGGTCTGCTCGAAATCCTGTGCCCGCTTCTCCATCACCTCTATCGCGGTCTCCCGCCCCTTCTCTATCACCACGTTGGCTCCTACGTTGATCAGGATCTTCTCAGCGTTGGGTGGAGATGACCTAATCAGGACTCCACCCCCGACGGGGATGAGAACTTCCTCAGTCTTCGAGGACTCAAGGTTACTTATGGTTTCTATGGCCGCCCTGCTTTCGAGGAGGGCCCGCTCGAGGATGTTCTGCCTTGCCGAGAGTTCGTTGAATGTGCCTTCGAGCACCCTTACCTCGGTCAGGAGGGCGTTAATCTTCTCATCTTCACTGCTCATGCAAGTTTCCAGACAAGTTCTCTTCCGGCCCTTTTTAAGAATACGGGTCGACTGTCTCTGGGTAGATTGATTCGAGAAGGAAAGAATGCCTCAGGCTTCCCTGCGGAGCGGAGTAGTGGGCTGGAACGCGACCGTCAGACCTTGAGGGCCCTAGTCAGAAACTGGAGCTCGGGGCCGGTGGTGAGGTCGCCGACGAGGGCATTCCTCGAGTTTGCGACCAAGCCTGACGATACGAAGGGAACTCCGCCGTTCACCGATGTCGGGTAGGCCTCGACCCCAAAGACTCTCCCTACCCTTTCGATTTCCTCGTCGCTGAGGTTTGGATAGACTGCCACGCCGCTGTTGGTTGCGACGACCATCGACCCTACCTGGATGTATTCCCCTATTGGCATACTCTCTACCTCGACCCCCATGAGGTCTTTGACCTGCCTAGCCCCCTCGGCGTCGAGTATGGGTGAGATTAGGGCTCCTCGGTCGTTCGCGACGACCAGATTGCCCACCGCTGTGTACTTCGAGGCGAGCCTCTCCACGTTCAACCCCGTCTGCGATGCGATTTCCGCTATCTCGTAATCCTCCGCAATCCTTGCGACGAGTACCCCATTGTTGTTCATGGCGATGAGCGGACCGAGCAACCTCGAACCCGCTATCGAGATGTAGCCGCGCGAGACCTGCAGATCTCCAGCCAGCTTCTGCGACTTGCTCTCGGCCACGCCCTTCGGTATCAGGAGATGGTTGTCGTTGGCCCTGAGGAAAATTCCGATGTTCGGAGTTCGGTAGACCTCTACGAGAAAAAGCCCCATCTAGGATACTCTACTGGCCTGTCTCTGCGGCCAACCTTATGGAGACAACTCCATCCTTGTCTTTCTCCATCTCCAGCTTTACCCTCCTTGGGGGATTGCCTATCCCTCGAGACCAGAGATACCGATTTAGGTCCTCGTCCAGCTTGACCTCTTCAGACTTCATGTGCCTCGTCGCGAACTCCCTGATGAGCCTGATGGCCACCTTCGTCCGCCTGTACCTCGGAGCCTCGAAGGCTCTGCGAAGAGGGACCGTGTAGATGCGTGTTAGAGGTTCCGATGACATGCCCGAATCACTTTAGGTTCAGTTTCTGCCTTCGCCAGTAACGGTGTTTCGGGTTTGACCTAACTTTTCTGTTCGTCCTGATGATTACCCACGTCGGGACCGAGGCATTCTGCCTTCTTGCCTTCGTCAGCCTGTTCTTTCTCGAAGCGTCCCTTGTCCTCTTTGTTCTCCCCATGTCAAATCCACCTGATCTTGAACTCCTTCTTTCTCTCTTGAAGGGAGCCGAGAATCTCCTTCAGCTGCTCGTCGTCAATCGTCTTGTTCAGCTTACCGCTCTGAGCGAGCTGGATTACGTACTCCTCGATTATCCTCGCGATGTCGGGCTTCACCATCCTTATGTTTGTGAGCCTCTGTCTCGCCTCTGAGGTGAGGGCGATGCGGATGATGTTCTCCCTCATCGACTTCTTGGCGACGTCCTCCTCCCTCGAGGTCTTCGGCTGGTTGTTCTCCGGGGGCTGGTGCATGAGTAAGTCACCCGTACTTTGCGAGTACTGTGTTCGTTTTTGTTAGTTCCTTGAAGATCTCCTTGCTTAGCTTGTCGAGTAGCGCCGTTGCTTTCGGCGTGAGCACCCTTCCCTTGGTCCCCTCCTTGGCAACCAAGCCCGCGCTCTCAAGCTGACGGAGCAAATTTCTGATTATCGAGCTCCCTCCGTCTCTGTGATGTCTCGGAAAGTAGGACACCTGCTTGTTCCCCCCGTACATCCTCTCAAGGTCACCGATACCGAGTGGGCCGTGAAAGTAGAGCTTCCTCAGAATGGAGGCCGCCCTCGAATACCAGAAGGTCGGCTGTTGAGGTTCCCGTTCAACGTGCGAGCCCGTCTTGACAAATTGAGCCCATGGTGTGGCCTCGACCTCTGGGACTCGCCTCAGATGCTCCGCTAGGGCTTCAATCAAGCTGTCTGCAGGTACGTCATAAGCTCTGACCAATGTGATCCCTGCGGTAGGCTGGTCAGCCCTCCCCTCTCTATATTTAAGCCTGACTTCCTCCGAAACGTTTTCGATTGACGTAACCGCAATCGGAGCAGACAATTCTCACAATCTTCTGCCTCTTCGCCAAGCGTACTCTCGCATTCATTCCGGGGACAAGCAACTTCTTGCAGCCATGACAGTAGAACCTCCTCAGGCTCCAGTCGAACCTGATGTTGAACTTCAGCATGATCCTCCGCGCTGACTCGGCCTGCTTCGTCGCTAGAGCCGGGTCAGTCCTGGCGCTGGAGACGGCCAGGTCCACAAGCTTCTTCGCAACCCGAGTTGCTTCCTCTTTTATCTCCTTCTTCTTCACTCTACCCACCGGCTCTTTTGTAAAGCAATTAATTGTGCTTTGTGGGGATTACAGGGATTGAAGCTCAGCCTCGTCATCGCCGAGTCTGCCTTGGAGCTTGTGCCTGAGGAGATCAAGAAGCATCCGTCAGTCGTTGCGGACTCGAGGAGGAGAGGCATCACGCCTACGTCGATTCTTCTTGACAGGAGTATTCACCATGCCGCGATGAGTAGGCTCAAAGATGGCTTGAGGCGAGGCCGCCCTGACCTCGTCCACATAACACTGCTCGGCGTTACGAGCACACCACTCTACCAAGATGAGGTGGTCAAGGTCTACATTCACACGTGCAATGACGTGATCCTTGAGGTGGGAGACGGTACGAGGCCTCCGAAGAGTTACTCCAGGTTCAGAAGCCTGCTTGAGAAGCTACTACTCGAGAGGCCCAAGGATGAGCTGATCAGCGTCTACCCCTCCTCCTTGCCCGAACTGGTCAAGAGGTTGAAGAGAGATTGGGTGGTGGGTCTTTCAGTCCAGGGAGAATATAGAGAGTTTGAGAAATTGGCATCCGAACTCGTTGGAAAGAGGAGTCCCGCAGTCTTGGTCGGAGGTTTTCCTCACGGCCATTTTGCTCCATCCACTCTGAGGGTCGTTGACGAGCTGGTGAGGGTGCACGAGAGGTCACTCGACGCACACGTCGTTGTTGGTAGGATAATTCACTCTGTCGAGACGAAGATGAGAGAAACCAATCAACGATAAAAAGGGTGCAATCAACTCCACTGCCAGCGGTCGTCGTCCAGTCTGGTCTAGGACATCAGCCCTCCAAGCTGGCAATCCCGCAAGGACCAGAAACCTGGGTTCGAATCCCAGCGACCGCACCTATTGCCACGCGGACATAGCATCTGCTCCTCTGCCAGGAGGCAAGCGCCCTACCCAGGCTTCCGCAGAAAGCGGAGCCTGATGGATGCCTCATCGCTTGCGTTGATTCTTGCAAAGAACTGACCTTCGATGATCATTTCGCGCAGGTAGTGCTCGTTCTTTTCATATAGGTCGAACTTTTCAAAAGACAGGCAATCTTCGAGATATGGCTTGAGCTTGAAAACATCGGGATCTATCAAGACCTCCTTGGGTATGGATTCCCTCTTCGAAGAATGAAGCATGTCATTCAATGCTTCTCTGGCTGCTTCATAGTTCTTCCATGCTTCCTCAGCAAATCCGGTAAAGATTCCGTTTGCAACTAGTCTAGAGGCGAATGAACCCTCCCTATCCTCCGAATATCCTTTGAGAAGGTGTGCTTTGATATTGAGCTCATTTGATTTGTCGAAGGCATACAAGAATTCGCGAGCAATACCTTCCATATCCGACTTGTAAGCATGGTTGAGTGAATCGCCGAACGCGCCACTAGCCAGGAGAAATCTAGCCATTTCATAATCACCTGAAATTAGGGCGGTGGAGATCATGTGTGAAAAGTCGGGCTCGTAGGGAATTTCGCTCATCAAGAGTCCTTTCCAGGTGATATCATGAGTGTGGCCGTCGATTGCTCCAATCTCGGCGAGCCAGTCCTCTGCAAAGGTGACTTCACGGTGATTTACCTTTGACATGAACTCTAGCTCTGAAAGCTTGAGGCCATACTTTGACATGAGGAGCACCAAATCAAACGGAGTCTCGGTCTCAAGAGCCTTGCGCACCCGTATCGGGTTGATCTTCTTCGGGATGGGTGTATCAGAAATGATGACGGCCCGACCTGGCTTGAAGCGACCGATTCTCCCAATCATTTGCAGAAGAGAGTTGTTATCTATCGTCTTGTAATGGAGCGTCTTTTGACCTAGCTTGTCCTTGCTGTCAATCACCTCGTTGAATATCAATACATTATCAACGTAGATGTTTACGGAGGAAGCAATGACATTTGTTGCGAAGATCCTCAGATTTTTGTCGAGCTCAGCTCTTTGCTGGATCTTGTTGATTTCTGAACCTTCGAGGCCTCCGTGAATGTACACACCGCCGTAGATGCTGGCATACTTTTCGACCAACCGCCTTGTGGGGAGGAAGACCAGCCACGATTCATTGTGGGGCTGCGAGTAAAGATAGAGCGACAGGGCCTTGAACATTTCATCGAGGTCCCTTGCAAACTCTACCTCGAGCGCGACCGGATATCTACGACCGCTCAGCGAATAGAGCTTTGAGATTCCAAGGAATGAGAGGAACTCGTGTGGATCGATTGTGGCGCTCATGATTCGAAACAAGTTCCTTGCTTTGGGTTCCTCCTTCTTGGCGAGCGACAAACACAGTTCTAGCTGGGAAGACATCTGGTGACTTTCATCAAAATAAATCGAGGAATCGAAAATTGAGTTCTCGGCTAGCATTCGAAGTAGGACGCCATCTGTGACTATCTTGATCTTGCCACCGACATTGATCTTGGTATCCT
Source organism: Nitrososphaerota archaeon (assembly GCA_016193005.1). GTDB lineage: Archaea > Thermoproteota > Nitrososphaeria > Nitrososphaerales > Gagatemarchaeaceae > JACPTA01. The sequence continues at coordinate 6,696 of JACPTA010000170.1, forward strand.
TTGTGATGACGGCTAGTTCATCTTTTATTTCTGGATGAAGCGCTTCAAGCGAATAAAAGAGAGCGTTGCATGCGGCTCTTGAAGGCTCACGAATGATGATTTGCCTGTTCCTGTTGCATGACTCAAATTCGTGAATCGGGGTTACGGTGCTCTTTCCCGTCCCGACATCGCCGATGATTACGAAATGGCCCGAAAAATCTATCGAGTCAAGAATTGAAAAGATTGGAAGCCTTGGCTTTGCTCCTTTGCCAGCAGCTTCTTGGGGTTGCTGCCCCATTACTCCCTCCAAGGCGGCTGGCTCGAAAGAATCATGGTTATTGAGTTCGTCGCCAGCCAAGAGAAGCTCATGAGCCCTTCAAAACAACCAATCGCCGGAAGGGGAGAAATAAACCCAGTCTATTACAGATGTCGATGCTGGACCGAAAGATTTGAACGCAACTTGGGTTCGAATCCCAGCGACGGCCAAAACTAGCTAATTGGTAACCTGCTGATTGTCAGGTCCCTGACAGCGTGCATTGTAATTCACGTCAGCCTTGCCAGAGAATAGTCATGATCTTCCTGGCAAGAATCATGGTAACGCACAATTGATGAAATTCGCTATCGAGCTTAATCGGTGGCCAGCTCGATAGGGTCAGAACCTAAAATGGGTTCGGAGAGTGAGTTTCGTGACTGATAACGACATCAACCGCAGATTCCACGCTTGGTCTCATCCTTGGTCCTACGTTGGATGCGAGGCATATTCTGATACTACGCTTCGGCTCCTGATCGCTTCGTTTCATAGTTTCTCTTCGATTTCCACGGGAATTTCCCTTATCGTTACTACGCAAGCACCTTGCCCCATGCCCCTATATTCTGTCTCGTTCGCCTTGTGACGTTTGCCATACAGGTAATCGATCAGGCCGTTGACGAATCCTACAAGAAAGTAGCATACCGGCAATTGTGGTGAAGATTCGTTGTGACAGAACGGACAATTCTCTGCAATCACAGTGAGCTCCGTCCCATTATCCATATCACCCTCTACTGAAAATTGTCCCCAGCCAGATGACTTGGCAATGGATAGTAAGATCTTTATCAATTTTCCTGGCTTTCCCTCAAGTTTCTTGACTTGCATTACGAACGATATTCCAACGGCGTAGCCCATCTGGAGCATGAAAGGTACGGCGTCATCCTTGAAGCTCTTCGAAAGTAACACCCGAAGCGCGGCCCAAGCTTGGGTCGGCAGGACGAAGGCTCTGCCTTTTACTCCGCGAAGATGAATTTCGCCCTTCTCGTAATTCATGCTGTAGAAATCGTCTATCTTTGGAACCTGGACCAATTCGAGTTGCTGCAATTCCTATCGCAACATGAGATGAATATGGGTACTTATGAAGGCGTATGGTACTTATCTATGAAGGTTCAATCCAGATTCCTATTCTATTCAGTCAGGTGAGGGATGACTTTCTCGCCCACCAGGCGAATGCTCGACAAGACCCTCTCGGTTGACAGCTTTCTCAGCGCCAGCCTAAGCACCGCGTAGCTGAATCCGTTCTTTCGGTACCTGTCTATCTCTTCGATGACGTCACTCGGACTCCCGATTATGAACCTGTCTTTCGCCCACTCCACGAACGAGAGCTTGAGCCCGCCGATCAAAGGATGTTCAGATGAGCTGTAGTCCCTCTGATAGGTGTGGACGAACGAAGTTTCGGACTCGTGAAAAGCCTTCTCGGTGGTCTCGGCGACGTATACGTCACGCATGATGGGCAGTTTCGGGATCTTCTTACCTAACTTCTTGAGTTCCTGCACGTAGGCATCTTTGCATCTCAGGATGTCGCTGAGGGAAGCAGTGGGCCCCGGGAACCATGCGTCGCCCAGCCTCGCTGCCCTTCTGAGTGCTATGTTCTTCCATCCACCCACCCAGATAGGGGGACCGTTTTTCTGGTGAGGTCTGGGCTCGACGGTGGCATCCTTGACCGCAAAATGTCTGCCCTTGTGGGAAACGTGTTCTTCTGACAACAGCCGCCTGAGAAGGGGTATTGCTTCGTCCATGAAC
>JACPTA010000191.1 GCA_016193005.1 Nitrososphaerota archaeon
GTTGAACGCTGGTCACGCCGATGCCCGCTTCGAGCAGCTCGTTCGCCACAAAATACTCGCCCCAGCGCTGCTCGATATCGCGAAGGGCGATTCGGAGGCCGAATACGTTGTCCAAGCGAAGGAAGCTTTGTCTTATCCCTTCCATCACTCCGAAGGCCTCCCTGATGTCCTCCTGTTGCTTCTGGCTCGGTGTCCGATTCACAACCGCCTACCGGCGAGGACGGCTACTAAATCAGATTAAGCTTGTGCCGATGAAATTCTCCGTGAGGTTCACAAAATACAACATCTGTTAGTTACAGGGCACTAGCGATAAGGCTTTCAGTGAGGACAGCCACCTCAGCAGCCGTGAGTTCGCGGGAAGTCGGGGAAAGAGCGAAGGAGACCGTGAAGAGCGTCAGGGAACTCCTCAGAGCCGTGAAGAACGCCGTGCACGACCAACTGAGGAGAGGGGCCCCCACGGTCGTGAATGCCCTCGACCGATCCTTCGAGACCGCCTCAAAGACCCTGTTGGAGACGCTGAGAGTAGTCGACAAGAAGACGAATAAGGAACAGACAGAGCTTCTCAGGGCTTACCAATCGTTCCTTCAGAAGCAGGTAGAACTTATTGAAGGCAGATTGAAGGTCTTGGAAAGGGCGGCACGGGAAGACTGATGGACAGGATCCGCATGCAGCTTTCAAATTGAGGTTATCTGGGCGACGTAGATTTTTGCAGCCCCTCCGTGTCTCGTGGCCATTTGTGTGCTTTTAGCACTACAGAGCTTACCGTGCTCCTCACCACCCCTTATCTTCATGACTTTGCTCTTCAGAACGTCCCTGAATTCCTCGATATCGGAGGCCGAAACGAGGATGACGATATCAAACTCGCCGGTCACTTCGTAGAGGTCCACAAGACTGTCAAGCGTCGAGAGAGCCTGAACTGTGTCGTCCATTGACGGCGACTCCACGAAGATATTCACAAAAGCTAGCATTCAGGGCAGCTCGAATCATCAGGCCTTTGTCCTTCCATCTTGAGTCAATAAATATCTTCGACCGGAGAGACGGCTCGCCTCACCTAGTGGTGACATCCTCCCACTCCTAAGGCCCCATCTTCTTGCAAATCTCCCCAGAGAAGGTAATTTAAGGAGGTACTCGAATTCCTTCTATTTGACGGGAGGCTCAAACACGATGGAGAAGGAGGCAATACTCTGGCGACCGGGGGAGAATAGCAGGATAGTCTGCAACGCCTGCTATAGAAGGTGCCAGATACCCGATAATTCTCACGGCTTCTGCTATGTGAGGAGGAACATTGGAGGTAAGCTGTACCTCTCCGTGTATGGAAAGCTGGCAGCGATGCAGATCGATCCGATAGAGAAGAAACCGTTCAACCACTTTTTCCCTGGGACGTACGTGTTCACTGTAGGAACAGTTTCCTGCTCCTGGCACTGCCTTTTCTGCCAGAACCATTCCATCAGCAAGGAGACTGAGGTCTACGGAGAGGATGTCATGCCGGAGGAGCTTCCTATGTTGGCGACGGCGTACGAGTGCCAAGGGGTTGGCTTCAGCTATAACGAACCAACGATCTTCATCGAATATGTGATAGATGCGGCAAGAGAGGCGCATCGTAAAGGAAAGTACACGGTCTTCGTCACCAATGGCTATGCCACTGAGGAAGCGGTCAGGGTGATGAAGGGGTACGTGGATGCGGTCGTTGTTGACTACAAGGGTAGCGGGGAGGAGCTTTTCCAGAGGCGCCAGACTACGACGGTCAGCGCCGAGCCCATAAAGCAGAGTCTCCTGGAGCTTAAGAGGCAAGGCATACACACAGAGCTGACAGACCTGGTAATCCCGCAGGTCGGCGAGAACCTGGACGAGGCGAAGAAGCTGTGCAAGTGGCTCTACGATAACCTGGGACCGGATACCCCGATACAGTTCACGAGATTCCATCCGGACTACAAATTGCTTAATCTTCCGGAGACGCCGTACGACGTGCTTCTCAGGCACTACGAGATTGCGAAGGAAACGGGCCTCAACTACGCCTACATCGGGAATGTTCCCGGAAGCCCCTACGAGCACACGTATTGCCCAGGGTGCCTAGAAGAGGGCCAGCTCTTTCCGCTACAGAGACATCGAAGCTCTCTACATCCCGAAGATTCGATAGTTATGGAAGGCAGGAGAACATGGCGCCAGAACTCGTACAGATGAAATGCACCGCCTGCAGAGGAGGCGAGCCCACTCTGACTGATGCTGAAATCGCGAACCTTCATACGCAAGTTCCAGAATGGTCTGTGGTAGAGAGGGACGGAATCAAACGCCTTGAACGCGCCTTCAGGTTCAAGAACTTTGCCGAAGCCCTTGCATTCACGAACCCCGTTGCCAAGACTGCAGAAGAAGAGGGCCATCATCCAGCAATCCTGACTGAGTGGGGGAATGTGACAGTTACATTGTGGACACACAAGATCAAGGGTCTCCACCAGAACGATTTCATCATGGCCGCGAAAACAGATCGAGTGTACCAGGAGCTGGTGACTTTCTGACTTGCTTCTTCATCCACTCGCGACTATATAGCTAGCTTGATTTCGAGCCGCGATCACTCAGTTTTCTTATATGGCACAAATTACACATTATAACGCGGTGTCTCGTTACCAAGGAGTGCCTTCCGTGAGCGCGTTCAAACCAGCAAGAAAAGCAGAGCCTCTCCCCCATTAATCTGTAGACCGTCCTTCTAATACCGCACTTCCCACACCTCTCCTTGCCCTCCTGATTGGCCACTAACGATTTCCACTCCGCTATGTAGAAATAATACGATCTTCCCTTGAATCGCCTGACTACACCTTTCGGATTCACGCTACGCTCATGAAATTTAACACGATTATATTTGCATCCACGCGCTAGGCGCTAACTCTTCAGATTGGCTGGGGGTGGTCTGCCTGCGCTGGATAGGGCAATCAATTAGTTAGGCCTTCGAGGTCATGTAGGCGTCATAGACCTGCCAGGCCCAGAAGAGAATCGCCAGCAGCTGAAGGTACCTGCTCCCAATCTCGAATAATATGCCTCTGCCAGTCGTCTGTGCTATGAAGAAGTATGCTGCAGTGAAGACGAGTATGAAGCCAACCAGAATGGACGCACCCCTCTCCGCTCTGCCCAAATAGATTTGACCAAAACCGGGCAGAAAGAACGACAGGATTGCGGCGATCCATCTATTCTTTCGAGGCTGCGCGGCTGTGTTCAAGCAATTGATCGGAATTCTCCCATTGACTATATAAAAACGTGAGTTCGCCAACCACCGGTGCTGTCGCAGTGGCGGTACGGTCCTCAATAATGAGATTCAGCCCTCAAAATGTGCAATAACTTTTTCGCCTATCTCGGTCACCGCACGCAGGGGGTCTTCAGAAAGAGGATGGCCGTAGCACACATGGTCTACCCCAGCCTTCAGCATCTTCTCTGTCTGCTCCACTATATCATCTACGCTTCCCATAGCGGCAAGCTTCTCAATCCGCGCATCCGAACTTGACCTTCCTAAAGTCGTCAGATCCTCAATTGCCAGCCCCGCATCTCTTAGCATCGGCGAGTTTGCCACAAGGTGTGGAAGGTACGCTTTCAGTATTGGAATCATCTTCCTCCCTGCATCAGACTTATCCTTGGAGATTAGGGTGAAAGGTCGCGCTATCAACTGAACTCTTCCTCGTCTCTTGCGCTTTGTAGATGCGGCATCGATCACCCCTCTCAAGACTTTCGCGTAAGAAGGGTTCCATAGGTTGTCGACAACAATGCCGTCGACTGCACTTGCCTCGCTGGCTCTTGAGGCAAGCAGTGGACCGGAAGTTCCGACG
>JACPTA010000149.1 GCA_016193005.1 Nitrososphaerota archaeon
GGCAGACTCGCCCCTCGTAGCACAGCCCCTGCTTGTCTTTGACCTCTTCGACAACCTTCATCTTTCTCCCGCAGGTTGTGCACTCGGTGCTGGACGGGGACTGTTTGACCTTGGTCCAGTCCAACATGAAGTAGGTGTAGTAGATTAACTCGCTCGCGTCATCTATCTCCAAATGGGCGAGGCAAGACTCGGAGATACAAAAAGGTAGGGCATGCTCACCCAAGAGACAGTTAAAACATCCCGAGGGAGCGTGAATGACGGCGAGTATGGAGAGCTTATTCGAGAGGGCGGTCAACGACCTATCCCGACTCACAAAAATTACTGATGAGGATCGAAACCTTCTGGAGCAGGTCGATCAAGCGGCCAACGAGCTTGTGGTGTCAGAGTTTGAGAAGTACATCGAGCGGAAGTTCAACGAAAAGGTCCCAGAAGTCCTAAAGAAGTACGGACTTATGGGAGTGCCAATTCTGAAGAAGTACGGCGGAAAAGGCGCCAAGCCACTAGTCCATGCCCTTTCAATCGAGCGGTTTGGTCAGGTCGGCCTTGGAGTCGTCACATTCATCGATGTTCATCAATCTTTGGGTAGCCTGACTATTCAGCAGTGGGGGAACGAGGAGCAGAAGCGTCGTTATCTGACCAAGGCTGCGTCCGGAGAGACGATCCTTGCCTATGCTTTGACCGAGCCAGAGGCAGGCAGCGACCCTGCGTCAATGAAGACTTCCTACAGGAAGGAAGGGAACAGCTACTACATCACCGGCTCGAAGTACCTTATCTCGAACGGCTCTGTCGCAGACAGCATCGTAGTCTTCGCCTATCCGGAAGGTCAGAGGAAGGGAATGTCAGCGTTCATTGTGGACAAGAAGGCGGCCGGCTTCTCGGTGGACATGAGGCTCGAGGAGAAGATGGGCCTCTTCACGTCGGACACATCGATGCTCTCCTTCGACAATCTTCAGGTCTCAAAGGACGACGTTCTGGGAGAGGAAGGGAAGGGGTTGAACGTCGCGTACTCAGCACTCCTGAACGGGAGGATAGGGATAGCCTCGGGTTGCCTCGGCGTCATGGAAGATTGCCTCAACCAGGTCAAGGAGAGAACTTCGACGAGAGTCCAGCACGGGAAACCAATTGGGAAGCACCAGCTCGTCCAAAGGCACATCGCGAGAATCGCTTCCAATCTCGAGTCCTCGAGATGGCTGGTGTACCAGACTGCACTGAAGAAGGAGCAGTACGACGGCAACATGTCAGAACTGAACCTGAGGGGCGAAGTTGACAGAATCTCGGCGATTGCAAAATACGTCGCCTCGAGGGCAGCCTTTGAATGCGCAGACAGCGCCGTCCAGCTCTTCGGCGGATTTGGCTACTCAATCCTCTCTCCCGTGGCAAAGCATCTGATAGATACCAGAGTTGCAAGGATCTACGAGGGGACGGACGAGATAATGGAGTTGAAGGTTGCATCTACCGTGCTTGGAAGAGAGTTCGAGGCCTACAGTTAGGCCTATCAAGAGACAAGTCGCAAGGGTGGGGAGTTAGACGTGCAACTTCGCCTAGAAGGCGCCGAGGAACTGAGCATCCCGCGTGAGAGAGTCTATCAGCTCTTGACGAACCCGGATTTCATCGCCAGGTCTCTCCCGGATGCGCAGGAGGTCATAGTCCAGAGCGATGGGACGGTCGAAGCCAAGATAAAGGTCGGCATCTCATTTGTGACAGCCAACATGCAGATCAAGCTGAAGATCACCGACAAGGTCCCGAATCAGCATGCCAGGCTGATGGCCGAAGGCTCGGGGAGCGGAAGCACGATGAAGATCACGAGCGATTTCGACTTGGATGGCGACAGGCCTACCAGAATGAAGTGGAAGGCCGATGCAGAAATCACGGGCCTGATGGCCGGGATGGGTTCCTCAATCCTTAAGGGATTCTCAGAGAAAAAGGTCAGAGAGATATTCGACGGAATAAAAAAGGCGATGGAAGGCCAACCCTGACCTACCGATCAATGAAATCCAAGAGCGTCGGATTCTTCTTGGCTCTCTTCCTCCCGTAGACCCTCGGCTCCTCCGAGACCAGGCTTCTCATCCTCTTCTCCTTGGAGATGCTGCTGTAGTAGTATGCCTCGTCTATGGTCCCCTCCGCTATGAGAATGATGACCCTCCCGGGACGAGTCCGGCCTGTCCTCCCCTTTCGCTGGATGGACCTGATCTCGGACGGGACGGCTTCGTAGAAGACTACCAGGTCAACGTCCGGGACGTGGAGCCCTTCCTCGCCGATGCTGCTGCTCACCAGTACGCTGAAGTCGCCGTCTCTGAATCGCTCCAAGACCTCGGACTGCGTCCTTTGGTCCATCCCTTCGCTTCCTGCCTTATCGGCTTGGCCCACGAACCTGTGACCCCTCAGTCCGAGCTTCCCCAACTTCTCAAGGATTGCGTCGATGGTATCCCTGTACTGTGTGAAGACGATTATCTTCGAATCCGCCTTCGTCGAGAGCTGCTCGGTGGCTATTGAGGCCAGCTTGTCGAGCTTGGGGTGCTCATGGTCCCGAAGCTTGCTGGCCTCCTCCTCGACGAAGAGCCAGCGCTCATCTCTGAGGAGCGAGGTGGTTGCTTTTCCCTGCTGCCTCTTCTCCCGCAACCGAGAGAGATACCGCTCTAGGACGAAGATGCCTTGAGTCTCGAGTAGCTCCACCGCGTGGAGAACCATGACTGCCTGGGCTTGGTTGATGAGAGAGCCGAAGATGTATCCCTTCCCCGCTCGGCCTGCCTGAGGGCTCTTGAGCCTCGCCAGCATCGACGTCCTCGACTGCAGGAGAATCGTCTTCGAGAGCCTGCCCTTGGGCAGAAAACCGGCGTCCGTCAATTTCTTGACCTTCTCGCTGTAGAGTTCCCTGACCGCTTGAAGGAGGCGGGAGTACTCTTCGGGTAGCTGGACCCTGATACCCTCGAGGTTCGTCTTCTCGACGTAGGGCTTGACGTCCTCATCCTCTTCGCTCCTCGCCTCTACCTTCTTGATGGAGAGGTTTCTTGTGATTTCATTCAGTCTCTCCCTAGACGCTCCGGGCGAAGCCGTCAGGCCGAGGATCAGAGGCTGTTCGGCTGTCTCGACGTAGGTCTTGGCCAGCTCAGTGTAAGAGTAGTCTCGCACGCATCTATGCGCCTCGTCAAAGACCATGAGGACGACGTCTTTCAGGTTGGTCCTCCCAGCCCTGACATCATTCCGAATTGTCTGGGGGGTGGCGAAGATGAATCGTGAGCGCTCCCAGTCGTAAGCCCTGTGCTCTGGGTTGCTCTCGCCGGTGAGGAGGGAGAGGTCGTGTTCGGGAATTGATAGGGTGTTCTTGAAGGTGTTGTAATGCTGCAGGGAGAGGGGCCTCGTCGGCGCCAGGACGAGCACCTTCCCCTTCTCGAAATTCTCGAGCCTCGACCGTGCCACCAGCACCGCGATTACCGTCTTCCCAAGGCCGGTTGGAAGGACAACGAGCGTGTTCGACTTCAGCGCCGATTGTGCGATTCGTTGCTGGTACTCTCTCGGCTGGAGGCTATCATGAGGGAGCAAGGAGGGGTTGCTTTCGAATTCTGCCTGATGATAAAAACCGTTTGGTCATGAATGCAGCAATAGTCAAATAATCTTCTCCTTCGCCGTGAAGATGTTTGAAACAGGTCACTGTCGAGGCGCCGGCGTCGTCTGCGAATCTCGGACCGGGCTTTGACGTCTTTGCCCTTGCCTTCGACGAGCCGAGGGACATGGTTCAGATAGTCTCGAGGGACTCTGACAAGGTTGGCGTCGAGATAAGACAGATGATGGGACAGCCGGTCCCCCTTGAACCAAGGAGGAACGGGGCGGGCACCGTAAGCCTCGCGATTGCACGAGACCTAGGAATCAAGGCGAAGATTACAATCAAGCTTTGGAAGAGAGTGCCAATCGGCGTAGGAATGGGTAGCAGTGCAGCCTCGGCGGCCTCCACGGCCGTTGCCATGAACGAGCTCTTTGGTCTGAAATTGAAGAAGAGCGAGTTGACCTACTACGCTGGAAAGGGGGAAGAAGTGACTTCGGGAGCAGCTCACTACGACAATGTGGCGGCCGCGATACTGGGGGATTTCGTGATTGTGGGGAAGGGTGAGAGGCCCGAACCCATCCGTCTTCCCGCACCGAGGAGTATGGCGCTCTGCGTAGCGACCCCCCTGGTCAAGCTGCCTTCTCGAAAGACCGAGTACGCCAGATCGATTCTTCCGAAGGCTGTGAGCCTGAGCAGGGTCGTCGAGAATGTGTCCAACGCGAGCACCATCGTCTCAGGGTTCGCGTTCAGGGACATTGGACTGATAGGCAAAGGCATGAATGACTCGATTGTGGAAGGAGCGAGGAAGAGGATGGTCCCTGGATATGAGCTTGTCAAGGAGAGAGCGACCGGTGCCGGAGCTAGCGGCGTGTGCATAAGCGGGGCTGGCCCTTCGATGCTCGCCATCGTCGATGGGATGAACAGGGCGAGAGAGGTTCTTGACTCGATGCTCGCTGCATTCTCTGAGTCGGATGTTGAAAGCCGCGGTTTCGTAACGCGAGTCGGCAAAGGGGCGAGGGTCGTCGAAGGTAAGTAGCGGCTGGACCCTGCAGTGCATAGTCTGCGGGAACTCCACCACGGCAGACAGCCCAACATTCCGCTGTGAAAGATGCGGGAACCTCTTACAGCTTGTCAAGGGAGGAAGAAAAACGTCCAAGAGAGACCTGTTCGTGAGGAACAGTGATTACAGGTCGTTATGGCGATACAGAGAGGCCCTCCCTTTCCCGAGTCGGTTGAAGCCCGTAACGCTGGAGGAGGGTTGGACACCGCTCGTCAGATCTAGAAGACTGTCCGAAGAGCTTGGCCTCCCCAAGCTCTTCATCAAGAATGAGGGGCAGAATCCCACCGGTTCATTCAAGGACAGAGGGATGACGGTCTCGGTAACAAGAGCAGTGCAGTCAGGTGCGAAGGTCCTCATCTGTGCATCAACTGGGAACACTTCTGCGTCACTGGCGGCTTACGCAGCCCGGGCGGGTGTGAAGGCAGCGGTGGTGGTCCCTTCCGGTAAGGTCGCAGCTGGGAAGCTCTCCCAGGCGGTTGCATACGGGGCAAACATACTGAGAACCGATGGTAATTTCGACAGGGCCCTCAATCTCACAATCGAGATAGTCTCCGAGTTGCCTTCCCTCTACCTGATGAACTCAGTTAACCCCTACAGGATTGAGGGTCAGAAGACTGTCGCGTTCGAGATATACCAACAGCTAGGCTTCGTCTGTCCAGACTACGTCGTCCTTCCTGTCGGGAATGCGGGAAACATAAGCGCCGTCTGGAAGGGATTCAAGGAATTGAAGGAGTGGGGGATGATGAGTAGGCTCCCCGTTCTTGTTGGAGTGCAGGCGTCAGGCGCGTCTCCCATAGTCGATGCCTACGAGCGGGGGTCGCAGGAAATCTCTCCAGTGGATGAGCCGAAGACGGTGGCCTCGGCGATCAGGATTGGCAACCCTGTGTCTTGGAGGAAGGCGGCGAATGCGTTAAGGGAATCGAACGGAGTGGCATTGGCCGTTTCAGATGAAGAAATCATACAGGCCCGAGAGGACCTCGCTTCCGACGAGGGAATATTCGTTGAACCCGCCAGCGCGACGCCGATTGCGGCACTCAGGCGGCTTGGAGGGAAAGTCGAGAGAGGCTCCACCGTGGTTTGTATAGCGACAGGTCACGGTCTGAAGGATCAGGACTCCGTTCACTGGAACGCCGAGGAGTCGCCTGTCATCGGTGACAAGTCTTCATTAAAGTCTGAGCTTGGAAGGCTGAGCATCAACTGAGTTGCCCTTCTCGTTCAGTTCGAGAGTTTGACTACCTGCGTCGTGTTGGAACTTGGCCTAACATGAACCACGTCCTCGGTGCCCACTCTTATCCCTCTCTGAGACCTAGTGATTCCGTAGAGCCTCGCATCAGCGTCACGAGTGAGCTGGATCTTGACCTCGCTCTCCCAAGGAATCCTGTAGCGCAGAGGGTGAATCGAGGAGTTATCCCTCTCCGTGTAGGTCGGGATGATATGGCATATTCCGATCTGGTCAGGTTTCATTGTTGAGCTAACGTCGGGCTCGAACCGGTCACCTTGCCTGAGCTTGTCCAGATATGAGAAGTAGCCGGTCGAACCGGCGCTCGTGCATACAATCACTCCGTTCGCAATCGCAAAATCCGTGAAACCGAAGTCCTTTCCACGGGCGACGAGCTTGTAGCGAAGGCAGTTGCTGTCCGCGCCCCTTTCTAGAGTGACGTCTGTGAAGACGTCGGCAAGCTTTCTCTTGTTCAGCAGAACCTCTAGCCTCTTGCACTTCTTGACCTCGTACCTTCCGCTCTTGATTTTCTCGAGAGCAGAGCCAAGCTCGTCGAGATTGACAACGGCCAAGTAGGCCTTGGAGCCCGTCGCCTTCCTTGAGCGGACGCCAACGAATAGCAGAGGAATCGAAGTGACCCGGCCAAAATAGCTGAAGACTCCGTCGCCGCCTATGACGATGGCGATGTCGGCGTCCTTGGCGGCAAACTCTAGCCCCGACTCCCTAACAGTTCGGACTACTTCCTGAGGACGAACCTTCGGCCGGTCTGGGTCGGTAAGCACTGATACTTTCAAATCTGCCGTCCTCGAACGAGGAAGGATTGGTTTCATTGTGCTAGCTCATTCCTGAGAACGGTGACCTCGTTAATCGGATTCTTGCACGCAAAGTTCTCACAGATGTAGGCGGTCGGCTTCCCATCGACCATCACCTTTCCTTCAACGAGATGGGAGATCTCCGCAACCGTCGAATTCCCAGAGAGAAGAACCACGACCTTGTTAGGTAGGAAGCGGCTCTGGATCTCGCGACTCAGGGGTGAAGCTCGATCGATCCGACTATCTACGACAACGACCTCCTTGCGGGGACCGAGAAGGAAGTCCACGGCCATGAGCATGAATGTGTGCGCCGTCGGCTCGTTCTCCAATCTCTCTCCGAGGAGCTTGATCGTCGTCTCCGCCATCTCCCTCAATCCCTCATCGCCAGTCATCTCCCAGAGCCTCAAGAGGTCGAGTGCGGCGACGGAGTTCCCAGAGGGGGTCGGCCCGTCGTA